>DXFC01000070.1 GCA_019114645.1 Candidatus Halomonas stercoripullorum | reverse complement strand
CAAAGCGGCGTGTAGTGCTGCGGAAATACGCTCATAAGCCTGGCGTTGACGCTTATCCAGCCAGGGAGCAGCCAAGACTCGAGTGCGGGCTTCGCACACCATGGCATCCAGATCGAGTATGGCCCGCTGCTCGAAAGTAGCGCGCTCCCCTACCGCATGTACCGCCCCGATCAACTCACCCAAGGCAAACAGATGAGCGGGGTTTTCCAGTTCCGGCGCCTGGCCTGGCAGCTGAGGAAAGAGCGCCAGTCGAAAACCTTCCACCTGATGCAGACTTCGGCCCTGCCCGTCACGCCAAGGAGCCGCCACGGCAACGTCTGCAGCGACCAGCTCGGCCAGGAAATCATGCTCCTCCTGAATCTGCGCATCACTCCAGCGCTCGGGGCGGTAGAACTTGGCTACCCAGCGTCGTCCGTCATCGTCATGCAACAAATACACCCGGTTTTCGTAACTGTTCAACGCATAGGGTTCGCCAGGCAGCCAGAAGCCAAGCGACTCGATGGCAGCTACCACAGTGCGGGGAGAGAGTGTGGCAAAAGGATGTGTCACGGGGCACCTCGGCGCAGAGTCGATCCCCATGGTAACAGCCCTGCTCAGACAGCGGCATATCCTCGAGCCAGAGGGGTGCGTGCGATGGCCCAGGCCTGCACTTCCTGCGCGCCGGCCTCCAGGCACGCCTGGGCCAGCGCATCCAGCGTCGCCCCGGTTGTCATGACATCATCGAATAGCGCCACCCGCTCAGGGAGCGCTGCGGAGATCACGAATGCATCGCGCAGGTTGCGAAAACGCTCGCTGCGGTCCAGGCCACGCTGCGAAGGAGTATGGTGACACCGCTGCGCTCGGTAGCGCCGCAGGCCATGGCGCGCCGCCAGACGCCTGGCCAGCCAGTCGGCTTGATCGAAGCCGCGCTCCCGAGCGCGCTTGGGGTGCAGCGGCACCGAAATCAGCGCCTGGGGCCAGGCCAGCACCGCTGCCGGCACACCTCGTTCAAACAGTTTGAGCATGACATGACCCGACCGTGGCGAAGCGGAAAACTTGAAGCGCTGCATCAGCTGCAACATTTCACCCTGGTAACACAGCGGTGCTTGAGTGGCGAGGAAAGCAGGCGGACGGGTTACGCAGTGGCCACAGCGATGCCCTGCCAAAGCCAGGGATACCTGTGGCTCGGCACATACCGGACAGGCCGCCATATTCCACGGCAGCGTCTCGAAGCATGGCTGACACCAGGCACTACCTGCCCTTGTTGCCCCCAGGCAGAAGGCACAGTGGCCTGGCAACGAGATTCGTAAAGCACGGTCCAAATGTCGCCACAGGGATACCTTTCCTTGTCTCATATCCGCTCCTGTCTCACTCCTTGAGGACAGCCATTTCCGACCGAGCCGCAGTCAACCATTCATCAAATTAAAGTTGACAATATAACCGGCTGCAGTAGCATCCCTGTCAACCGTGAAATATATATTTGTTAACAGAGCCACGACCATGCCAACCACAAACAGCCCTACCCGCAAAACAACCAGTACCGGCAACCCGGAGATCCGTCATGACTGGTCTCTGGCCGAAATTGAGGCGCTGTTTGCCCTGCCCTTCAATGACCTGCTGTTTCGTGCCCAGCAGGTGCATCGTACCCACTTCGACGCCAACAGCGTACAGATCTCCACGCTCCTGTCGATCAAGACCGGCGCCTGTCCCGAAGATTGCAAGTATTGCCCACAATCAGGCCATTACACTACCGGGCTAGACAAGGAAAAACTGCTCGAAATCGAACAGGTGGTAACCCAGGCCAAGGCCGCCCGGAAAGCCGGCGCCAGCCGTTTCTGCATGGGCGCGGCCTGGCGCAGCCCCCGCGAGAAAGACCTGACAGTGGTGCTGGAAATGGTACGGCAGGTCAAGGCGTTGGGGCTAGAAACCTGCATGACGCTGGGCATGGTGGACGATGCTCAAGCCAGCCGCCTGGCGGAAGCCGGACTCGACTACTACAACCATAACCTCGACACCTCGCCAGAGTATTACGGTGAGATCATCACCACACGCAGCTATGCCGAGCGACTGGATACCCTGGCCAGCGTACGCCAGGCCGGCATGAAGGTCTGTTCCGGTGGTATTCTTGGCATGGGAGAGGCGCCACGGGATCGCGCCGCCCTGCTACAACAGTTGTCACGACTCGACCCCCACCCCGAATCAGTGCCGATCAACATGCTGGTCAAAGTAGCCGGCACCCCCCTGGAAGACGTCGCGGACCTCGACCCTATCGAGTTCATTCGCGCCATCGCTGTCGCCCGCATTCTGATGCCGAAAAGCCATGTGCGCCTGTCCGCCGGACGTGAACAGATGAATGAGTCGACCCAGGCACTCGCCTTTCTTGCCGGGGCCAACTCCATCTTCTATGGCGATAAGCTATTGACCACCGGTAACCCGCAAGCAACCCGCGACCGCGCCCTGTTCGCCAAGCTCGGGCTACATCCCGAGCGGCGCAACACCTGCCACACCGAAGAGCATGCGCAGACTGCAATTGGAAGCGCGTTGCAGCAACAGTCGAACCAGAGTCGTGCCGCGGCGCTGGCTTACGATGCAACGCTGGCCTGATCCCGTGCTTGGCCAGCTTTAATCAAAGGCAATTGACTTAAGAAGAAGAATCCGTAAAATATGTACGCCTGCCCAGCTATGCGGATGTGGTGGAATTGGTAGACACGCCAGATTTAGGTTCTGGTGCCGAAAGGCGTGGAGGTTCAAGTCCTCTCATCCGCACCATATTGAATTACCTCAGTTTTTCATCATCCTGGCACTTCTCCTCGACGCACTTGATTAGCCACTGTGACTGGCTTGTGACTTAGCGATTCACAACACCTCAGGATACTTCCGTCTATAGTCTATCCCACTTCGACAGTGGCAAAGCTAGTTCTGCCGGAGTAATCCTTATACAAAAAACGCCGCTCCTGCTAGAGCGGCGTTTTTATTATCTGCTTGAGCGGAGCGCTTTAGCCAGCGCTCAAATCATCAGGCCATGGCCGGTTGCGCATAGGAAATCGGTGCCAATTCACGCTCTTTTTCGAAAGTGACGATTTCGTAAGCGTCAGGCTGTTCCAGCAGTGCGCGGCAGAGCTGGTTATTGAGCGCGTGACCCGACTTGACCCCCCGGAACTCACCGATCAGGCTATGGCCCAGCAGGTAGAGGTCACCGATCGCGTCGAGCACCTTGTGCTTGACGAACTCATCGTCGTAGCGCAAGCCACCCTCGTTAACGATACGATATTCATCCACCACGATGGCATTGTCGAGGCTACCGCCCAAGGCGAGATTATTGGCGCGCAGATATTCAAGATCACGCATAAAGCCAAAAGTCCGCGCCCGGGAGACCTCCTTGACGAAGGAGGTGGTAGAGAAGTCCACCATGGCCGTCTGCTTCTGCTCTTCGAAGACCGGATGGTCGAACTCGATGGCAAACGAGACTTTGAAGCCCTGGTGCGGCAGGAAACGTGCCTCCTTGCCCTCCTCCTTGACGACTACTTCGCGCTTGATGCGAATAAATTTCTTCGGTGCATCCTGCTCAGCAATGCCCGCCGATTGAATCAAGAATACGAACGGGCCGGCACTGCCATCCATGATCGGCACTTCAGGTGCACTGAGATCGACATAGGCATTGTCGATGCCCAGGCCCGCAAAAGCCGACATCAAGTGCTCTACGGTAGCGACCTTGACGTTATCCTGTGTCAGCGCAGTACACAGTGTTGTGTCGGTCACCAGCGACGCCCGAGCAGGCACTTCAACGTCGTGCTCCAGGTCCGTGCGTATGAACACGATGCCCGTGTTCACCGGGGCCGGACGCAAGGTGAGATACACCTTTTTGCCGGAGTGGAGGCCGACGCCAGTAGCGCGGATGGTATTTTGCAGGGTGCGTTGTCTGATCATGGGCATTAGCCAGGTTGTTTCAAGTTATCAAACACCGTTCACTATAACACCGAACGCGCGTTTTAACAAAACAAACATACTCCCTGGCTCTGCCTTAAACTGCCAATAGTCTTGTTCAATCAGCCTGGCGGCGCAGGAAAGCCGGAATATCCAGATAGTCATCCAGTTCTTGCGGCGTACGCTGCTTCTCCGGCTGTGGCTTGGTCACCTCCTGCGGCTCAACCTTGGGTGCCGCACTTTGCTGACGCAGGGTCACCTGAGGACGCTGACGATAATCGTTGCCTTCGCTGCGCTTGGCCGCTTCACGGCTGGCAGTCTTGGCCTGCCGCCCTTCCAGCCCTGCCGCCACTACCGTGACACGCAGTTCATCGGTCAACTCCATGTCGATGGAGGTGCCCACAACAATGGTCGCATCCTGGGAGGCGAACTCCTGAACGGTGGCACCGACGTCATTGAACTCACCGATCGACAGATCCGGTCCGGCCGTGATGTTGACCAGAATCCCGCGCGCGCCATGCAGGTCAATATCTTCCAGTAACGGACTGCGGATGGCTTTTTCGGCTGCATCCCGGGCACGGTTCTCACCGGTGGCGCCGCCGGTGCCCATCATCGCCATGCCCATTTCGGACATCACGGTACGCACGTCAGCGAAGTCGACGTTGATGATGCCGGGGCTGGTAATCAACTCGGCAATACCTTGTACGGCTCCCAGCAGAACATCGTTGGCTGCACTAAAGGCGGTCAGCAAGCTGGCATTCTTGCCAAATACCGAGAGCAGTTTTTCGTTGGGGATAGTGATCAGCGAGTCGACATGCTCGGA
>DXFC01000069.1 GCA_019114645.1 Candidatus Halomonas stercoripullorum | reverse complement strand
CAGGATGCATAGACAGGTCGAAGGCCGACTGAAAAGCATCACGCTGACCCGCACAGTCACCGGAAAACACTACGCCTCGCTGCTCTACGAAACAGAACAGGTCGCCCCGGCACTGCTAACAGCTATCGACGCCGCCAAGGTCGTCGGCCTCGACATGGGGCTGTCACACCTGACTATCGACTCCACTGGGCGCAAGGTCGCCAATCCGCGCTTCCTCAAACTGGCCCAGAAGAACCTCAAGCGCAAACAGCAGGCGTTATCCCGAACCCAGAAGGGCACCCGGCGCCGTGTCAGGGCTCGCTTGCTCGTGGCCAAGGCCCACGAGCGGCTGGCCAATGCCCGCCACGACTTCCAGCACAAGCTGTCTCGCCAGATCGTTGACGACAACCAAGCGGTGATCGTCGAGACGCTGAAGATCGGCAACATGATGAAGAACCCCCGCCTCGCCAAGCACATCGGCGATGCGTCCTGGCATGCCTTGATCGCCAAGCTGGATTACAAGGCCAGGGAGCAGGGCAAGCATCTGGTCAAGATTGACCCGTGGTTTCCCAGCTCCAAGACCTGCGCGGGCTGCGGCCATAAAATCGAAAAAATGTCCCTTGATGTCCGAGCCTGGGATTGTCCAGGATGCGGCACCCAAGGCATTGACCGGGACATCAACGCGGCGCTGAACATCAAGCACCAAGGCATTATCCAGTTGAAGGCGGAAGGGCTGTCCGTCTCTGCCCATGGAGGCTTGCGTAAGTCCGGCACATCGCCGGCAGCTGCCTGAGAAGTGGGAAGCCTCGCCCGTGGCGCGTCAGCGCTTAGGGCGGGAAGCAGTCACCAAAGACTGCGTGAGCTATCGCTCACCGTGGTTTGCAGCTCTCGGCTGTGCTTGTCTACCAGCGCTGAGCCTTGCGACACTGGGTATGGATGTGCTGGCGCTGCTGCTGAAGCCTGTGCCAGCCCTGTTCGCTGAGTCCGGCTTCGCTGAGGGCTCTCGATAGTTCCTGTGAGTTGAGCAGTTGGTCCAGCTTATTGGCCAGGGCTAGTATTTCACGCCGCACGAAGGGGTAGCTGAAGCGACTTTCCTTGGCGAAGGCTTGCCAGTCGCGGGGTAGCAGTTGTTGCGAGTTGACTTGTTCTCCGATGGAGAAAGCCAGATCCCGGTGATAGCCCAGTACCAAGGTGCCCACCAGGTCGTAGGCGGGTGCGATTCGCCATTGACCATGTTCACTCTGTAACAAAGAGATATTCTTGGCATGGCCGTCGGTGTTGCCGACGAGTACGTTAAAGATTTGCCAGCGCAGCGGGTGCTGGATCGAAATGGCGCTTGGCCTGCAGGCTTGCCGGGCAGTGACGATGCACTGTCCAAAGCGCGGGCCGCTTGGAATCTGATACTTGTCGATTCGTGAGAGGCCCATGGCCTGGCAGAAGTCTTCCTGATGAATGCGCTGCAACTTAGCAGTGCCGACGCGCGTTCTGTCATAGCGCTCCACGAGAAGGTAGGGGTAGCCCTCGACTTCTCCCAGCGTGGTGATGGGACAGCTCAGCCCGGCCAGGCGTGCAAGGGTATTCAAGAACAGCTCGTTCAGTATGATCAGGTCGCGGCCGTCCACTGCGAACTTGAGGATATGCGATGAAGGCGTGGCTCCCCAGGGTAGCTTGAGGGTATTGTTTTCAAGTAGAACTGGAATTTTATCCTGGGCACCCGCGAGCGATAGACGCGGTCGTGGGTGATTCTCATCGCTGTCCATCAGTGCATAGCGCTCACGAAAAGCGGCCCATTGCGCAAGCTTGTCGAGAGGCAGCGGTGTCGTTTCCCAGTGGAGTGTCGGCACCTGGTCAGGAGGGAGAATCGTCAGCGCGCCGGCACAGTCGCCGCCAATCGCTGCCAACAGAGCGAAGTCATCATCGGGAATAGCCAGACGTTTGAGTAGCGCGGTGCGGGCCTGTTCCTCGGGGAGCAGATTACCGAACCAGCGGTGGGCTGTCTGTTCCTCGGGTAACCAGGTGCGTTTTTCCAATGGCAGACTGTGGGAGATGGCGTGGCCGGATGCCTGCCATTCACTGTCGTACTCGAACCCGATCAGGCGTTCCCCGCTTCCTCGCCACAACACGCCGACTCGTTTGTTGTCACGCCATACGCCTAGCGTATCAAGCCGATTCATGCGCCTTCGACCTGGGGAAGGTGGGCGGTCAGCTCGATACCTAGCGCATCAAGTACCCATAGCACCCTCACTAGGCTGCAGGTTTCGCGACCATTTTCGAGCTCACTGAGGAAGCGAATGCTCAGGCCGCATAAGCCTGCTAGAGTTTCCAGGGTAAGGCTTTGCTGCTTTCGTGTTCGTCGGATAAGACGGCCAAGGGTAGCGGCATCACGAATGGAGTGAGTGGTGTTGGACATATTGACTGGCTCTGTTAAATATCCCGATTGGGATAAATTAACAGCGATAGGGAGGTCGGGCAACATAATTGTCCCTAAAGGGATAATTTTTGGGGCGCACTAGGATTATTTATGGCGTCTGCGGCGCCATTCGCCGGGCAAGGCCTTCCATAGGGTGATGCTATCCCCGCGCCGAGGCTGGAAACAGGCGCTGATTTTTTTGTGGGAGACCGGCTGTGCCGAGCGAACCAGAGCGTAGCGTGGGCTGGTGCGAAATCGAGCGAAAGTCAGGCGTAGTTTTGACAAAATATTGACAATGTTTTGAGCACAACGAAAAACAGCCACTCGGGTTAATCCGTAAGTGGCTGTTTTTCAATGTCTTTTTGGTCGGAGCGACAGTATTCGAACCTGCGACCTTTGCAACCCCATTGCAACGCGCTACCAAGCTGCGCCACGCTCCGAATATCGGTGTCGCCGTTTGAAACGGCTGGGTTCCCGCCAGCATCGGTAGCACCGGTGCCTTGAGAACGAGGCGTATACTAGCGCGTTCGTGCGCAAATGAAAAGCCCATTTTGTACTTTACGATCATGACCTTGCTGCCGGGCGGGAACGTGGACTTTCCGGACACTACGTGGGTCGCGTGTTGCAGCGAGTGTGCCATGCTGGGTCACTATGCTTATTTACATGAGTGCAACGAGTGGGGGTCGTGCGATGTGGGGTGTGATCAAGTCAATCTTGTGGGCCTTTCTCGGCGTGCAACGTGATCAGCAGCGGCGGGAGGACTTCGAAAGCGGTAAGCCGATGGCGTTCATTGTGACAGGGTTGGTGATGGGGGGCGTGCTGGTGCTGGTGTTGCTGTTCCTGGCGATACGCATTGCCAGGTAAGGGAGGTGCGCGTCAGTTCTACCGTTGACTGGCGCGTTGGTTGGCCAACGCGAAGGCATAAAATGTCTTCTAGACTCCTCATATAACAATCTCTGGTTAAGGCTTGGTTAAGTAGTGGCCGCGCCACTATCTCAACAACTACAAACGGAGGCGTCGATGCGGACTCTGCTCGTCTGGTTGGCGGGAGTGCTGACCCTCATTGGTTTGAGCCCGGTAGCGCTGGCCTGGAACATGCCTGTCGGGGTCACGGACCTGAGCCGCGATATCTACGGCCTGCACATGCTGATCTTCTGGATCAGCGTGGTCATCGGTGTGGTCGTGTTTGGGGTGATGTTCTACTCCCTGTTCCGGTATCGCCACTCCAAGGGCGCCAAGGCGGCCAACTTCCATGAGAACACCACGGTCGAGGTCATCTGGACCGCTATTCCCCTGTTGATACTGATCGGCATGGCGGTGCCGGCCACCGCCACACTCAAGCAAATCTATGATCCTTCCGGGGCCGAGCTCGACGTGATGGTTACGGGCCAGCAGTGGCGCTGGCGATATGAGTACTTGGGCGAAGACGTCGCGTTCAATTCCAACCTTGCCACGCCGCGTGCCCAGATTCGTGGCGAGGAGGAGCGCGGTGAAAACTACCTGCTCGAAGTGGATGAGCCGCTGGTGCTGCCGATTAATCGCAAAGTGCGCTTCCTGTTTACTTCCGATGATGTGCTGCACGCCTGGTGGGTGCCCGAGCTTGCCGTGAAGCAGGATACGGTACCGGGGTTTGTGACCGAGAACTGGGTGCGGATCAACGAGCCGGGTATCTACCGC
>DXFC01000068.1 GCA_019114645.1 Candidatus Halomonas stercoripullorum | reverse complement strand
ACGCGGTGGGCTTCGCGCTGAAGGCTGTCGGCCAGGGAGGATGGGCCCACCAGCCCCACATCGAAATGCAGGTCGGTGGCCTGACGCCAGTCGCCACGCTCAACATCTTCATAGAGGGAGATACCGCCGAGGACCAGGCCGGCATAAGGACGGTCGTCCTCGATCAGCTCACTCACCCGGATATTGTCCGGTGTATAGATCTGGTGTGTGAGCCGGTAAGCCGCCCTGTCGGCACGGCCTATCAGGCCTTCTGGTAGTGCTGTGGCCAAACGCTGGGTCCAGTGATCCTCTTCCGGGGCAAAAGACCAGTCGAACTCGACCCCGCTGGTGAAGTGGCCGTCGTCGCTGCTGGCTAACCCGTCGTTTTCGATTTTCAGGGTGAACATGCCATCCTCAGCGCTGGCCAGCCCTGGCAGCAGGCTCATGGCGACGACGAATGCCCCTACGTTGCATGCGGTTCTACGCGAGTGACCGACTTTACTCTGTTCACGCATATCTCGATCCTTGAGAGAGTGTGTGTTCTAACATACTTCATTGTATGTGGTTGGGTAAAAAACAAGCAAGATTTGGGAGTGAAAATCATTCTTGAGCAGGCGCACTACTGTCCGGAATCATTCACAAGTCGTTGCTTGCCAGCTGAGCCGAAAACGATCATGATTCAGCTCACTACATGAGCCGATAATTGATGTGATTCGACTCTTCGTCTGCTTGGAGGTTTTGCCATGACGGATCACACCTCGACATGGATCTGGCAACATCCGGACTGGCCGAACTTCACTTGGCACGTAGCCGAGGTCCAGCCACGGCTCCAAGCATGTTGGAGGAATCTCGGCATCTTGCTGGGTCGATCAGGGGCCCTGACATTCGCAGATGACCAGGACGCTGAGGCGAGAGCTGCCCTGGATACGCTATTGCAGAATATCATCACCTCCTCGGCCATCGAGGGAGAGCGTCTGAATGTGGCGTCAGTGCGCTCCTCCTTGGCCCGGCGACTTGGCGTGGAGGAGCCAGAGGGCGCTACCTCACCACGTTCTGAAGGCCTGGCGGAATTGATGTTGGATGCCACCCTAAAGCCTGACACGCCGCTGGACGCCGACAGGTTGTTTCAATGGCATCGCTGGCTGTTTCCTGATGCTGATGCCGCGTTGACGACGCTGCGGCCAGGGCAATGGCGCGGGGCGGAGCCAATGCAGGTGGTGTCTGGTCGCCTGGATCGTCCCAAGGTACATTTCGAGGCGCCGCCGCGAGAGAGGTTGGAGCACGAGATTGACCAGTTTCTCGCATGGTTTGAGGCCAGCCGTCATGAGCCGGCACTGGATCCCCTGATTCGGGCCGGCCTGGCACACTTCTGGTTCGTGACACTGCATCCGTTTGAAGACGGCAACGGCCGGATTGCCCGGGCCATCGCCGATCGCGCCTTGGCACAGGCGGATCAGCAGAGCATCCGCCTGTATGCCATGTCGGCCGCCATTCTTGAGCGCCGCGCCGACTACTACCGCCGCCTGGAAGCGAGCCAGCGTTCCACGCCAGACCTGACGGCCTGGCTTGCCTGGTTCCTGGAGACTCTGAATGCCACCTTGCTGGACGTCCTGGCGCAGGTTGAGCGGACACTGGCCAAGGCTCGCTTCTGGCAGCGTTTCAGGTCGTCTGGCCTGCTCCCCGAACAGGTGAAGGTGTTAAACCGCCTGCTGGATGGAGGAGAACGAGGGTTTGCGCACGGCATCAGTGCATCGCAGTATCAGAAAGTTGCCAAGGTCAGCAAGGCAACCGCCACCCGCCACCTTGCCGGGATGGTCGAGAAGGGTTGCCTGGTGAAGCTACCCGGAGGAGGCCGCAGCACGCGCTATCAAGTACCGGACATGCACCCTCAGGACGACGGGTAAAGGGCTCATATGCTCGGCCTCAACATACAAGCTGGGCTTTGCCCGGCGAATGGCGCCGCAGGTGCCCGGGTAAGAGCACCAGCCTTGGTGTGGCACCGCCTAACCCCGCCAATGCTGCGCGCTGGTTCGCTCGGCGAACCACGGCGGTTATTTTTCTGCGCGGTGGCAGCGCCATTTGGCCAGGTTGTGCAGGAGTGAAAGCAAGATGAGCCCGGCGGCAAGCCAGCCGAGGTAGCTGGTCAGGGTCGTAAACCCGTCAGGGAGTGTATGGGGCGGGCGAAAACTCATGCCGTGTTCGACCAAGCGCACGGCAAGATAAAGAAAAGCGGTAACCACGGCAAAAGGCGTAATGCCGCGCCATTTGGCCAGGCGGCGGGTAATGCGCCAGGGTGTGGCGGCGCGTTGGCGGGCGGCAGCGGGCTTGGCTTGGGATTGACGGCGGGCTTTGGCGGCGGGCTTGGCCGCCCGGGTTTGGCGTGCGGCAGGCTTGCGTCCTGCCCTGCCGGTTTTGCTTTTGGCGCCAAGGGGAAAGCCGGCGGCTATCCAGCGTACCAGGCGCGATACCACCCATCCCAGCGTAAAAAGAATCGACAGCGCTACGCTGCCCATCACTAGAAAGTAGGTCACGAAAAATCGCTCAAGCGATATGGCCGAGCGTCTGCATGGTGCGAAGCAGCACGACTACGCTCTGTTTGGGCAGGGCGTATTCGCTGATCAGCGATTCGAGCTGTGATTCAAAGGCCTGTTGGCGGCGCTGCTGCGCGACTTCGGCTTCCTGCTCCGCCAGACTTCGCACCGGGGGTCCGGTGGGGATATCAAGACGACCATTGGGTTTTTCCAGCTCGCGCAGCGCTTCGGCGAAGGCGTCATCCAGCTCGCGGAATTTGCGCAGCTTTTCGCGCTCGTCCATCGAGCGGTTGTTTCGTTGGTTTCTCATCTGTTTCCTAGAGGGGGCGGTTCTTTCAGTGCCATAACCCAATATATAATACCCGCTCAATGGCTATGGCATGGGACCAAGGCGACGGCCCAAGGTTCACAGTATAGGTTAGCTGTGTACACCAGGGCCGGCCTTTCTTCAACCTTGATCCCGGGACTCACTTAATCCTCGACGCGAACCACCCAGCTTTCAACCGCGTCGGAGCCGTGTTCATCTTTCCACGCCTTGAGCGTTTTGTGGTTACCGCCACGGGTTTCCACCACTTCACCGGTCTTGGGGTGCTTGTAAATCTTGAGCTTGCGCCGGCGACGCACGCCGCCAGTACTACCAGCCGGCTTGGCTGCCGCGCTTCTGCTGCCTTGTGGGTCGAGCAGTGCAATTACCTGGGCGGCGCTCTTATCGAACTCGCGCATCAAGGCTTCGAGCTTTTCCTTGAACTCGAGTTCGGCTTTCAGGCGTTCGTCATTCTGCAGACGCTCCAACTCTGCCTGAAGCTGTTTGAGCTGCTGCTCCTTGTGCATGAATTCGCTTAAAATGGACATGATGGATCCGTTCCTGTTCTGTTGAGATGCATGGTGATGCGGCACATAAATACATCAATGCGTAAGCAATGACAATAGTATATTCCTTGTTGCTCTGATGTACATATTTAATTAAGGAGTTCGTACTCGCTTTTGGGGCTTATCGTCGCACCCTGCGGATGCCGGTCTGGATCACCTAGTTGGCCATCCGGTTGAAAATCGGGTTTGAAAGAAAATGCAATTGCCGTTAGGGTTGCGGCCTTGGTAAACACGGCATAACTGCCTGCACGAGGGAATCATTGCGCTGCACGGTGCGTCTCTGTCTGACTCTCATGCGTCTGACTAAAGGGCACATACTTCATGAATGAAAATCGTAAGGTCAAAATACGCGTCCGGCAATTGAGCAAGGTATTCGGCAATCAGCCGAAGAAGGCGCTTGAGATGCGAAATCAAGGACTTAAACGCCCTGAGATCCTTGAAAAAACTGGCCAGACATTGGGCCTGTCAAATATCGACTTCGATGTTTACGAAGGCGAGCTGCTAGTGATCATGGGGCTTTCGGGTTCGGGTAAATCGACCCTGATTCGTTGCCTCAATCGTTTAATCGAGCCTACCGAAGGCGATATTTTTATCGATGAGCAGAACATTACCACGCTGGGTGATAAGGCACTGCTTGAGTCGCGGCGGCGTCACTTCTCGATGGTGTTCCAGAATTTTGCACTCTTTCCTCATCGCACCGTACAACAGAACGCGGAGTTCGGTCTGGAAATACGCGGAGTGGATAAGGCGGAGCGCCGGGAAACCGCTGCTCATGCGCTAAAGCAAGTGGGACTTGAGGGTTGGGAGAATGCTTATCCCAATCAGCTTTCCGGTGGTATGCAGCAGCGTGTGGGCCTAGCCCGGGCGTTAGCCAATGATGCCAGCGTACTATTGATGGATGAAGCCTTCTCGGCACTTGATCCGTTAATTCGTGGCGATATGCAGCAGGAGTTGCTGGAGCTGCAAAGCCGGATGCAGAAAACCACGGTGTTCATTACTCACGATCTTGATGAGGCGCTCACTATTGGTGATCGCATTGTGCTGTTGAAAGATGGCGAGATCGTGCAAATCGGAACACCGGAGGAGATTCTTACCCGCCCCGCCGATGATTATGTGCGTCGCTTTATCGAGGGGGTGGATCGCTCGCGCATTCTGACCGCCGAGAATGCCATGCGCAAGGTACGCGCCACGGTGCGCGATACCGACGGCCCGCGCACGGCGCTGCACAAGATGCATGAAAACAGCATTGATTCGATCTATGTGACTCGCCGCGACCGCACCCTGGTGGGTCTGCTGGAGGTCGACGCGGCCAAGGCGCTGGCCCAGGCGGGCAAGGAGACGATTACCGAGGCGCTGACCCAGGACTTCCGCAGTGTGGGGCCCGAGGAGCCGCTGCAGAACCTGTTCGCCATGTTCAACGAGAAGAGTTTCCCCATCGCCGTGGTGGATGAGCAGCAGCGCCTGCTTGGCGTGGTGGTGAAAGGCGCGGTACTCGATGAACTGGCCCAAGCGACTGAAGCAGGAGACAACTGATGCCATTCGATATTCCTTCTCTTCCCTTGGGTCGCTGGATCGAGAGCGGTTTAATGTGGTTGACCAGCGAGTACTCGATTGTGACTCGCAGTATTTCCCGGGTGACGCAAACCGGCATCGGCTGGCTCAACGAGATGTTGATGTGGGTGCCCGAGTGGGCGTTCATCATTGCGGTTGCCGCCCTGTGCTGGCGGCTTTCCAGCCCACGCCTGGCCATTGGTGCGGCGGCGGGGCTGGCGTTGATCGGGAACCTGGGGCTGTGGTCGCCGATGATCGAAACCCTGACCCTGGTGGTGATTGCAACACTGGTGGCGGTGGTGATCGCCCTGCCGGTGGGCATCGCGGCGGCGCTTTCCGAGCGGCTGTATCGCTTGATCATGCCGTTGCTCGATTTCATGCAGACCATGCCGGCGTTTGTCTATTTGATTCCGGCGATTCCTTTTTTCGGGATCGGTTCGGTGTCGGCGATTTTCGCCACGGTGATTTTTTCGATGCCGCCGGCCATTCGTTTTACCACCCTGGGGATTCGCCAGGTGCCGGTGGAACTGATCGAGGCCGCCGATGCTTACGGTGCCACGCGTCGCCAGAAACTGTTCAAGGTGCAGTTGCCGCT
This sequence comes from Candidatus Halomonas stercoripullorum, assembly GCA_019114645.1. Lineage (GTDB taxonomy): Bacteria > Pseudomonadota > Gammaproteobacteria > Pseudomonadales > Halomonadaceae > Halomonas > Halomonas stercoripullorum. The sequence goes on along the minus strand of DXFC01000068.1, from coordinate 602 downwards.
TTCGCTGCCTACGGTGATGGCGGGAATCAACCAGACCATTATGCTGGCGCTGTCGATGGTGGTTATCGCCGCGATGATTGGTGCCGATGGCCTGGGCAGTGAAGTGTGGCGCGCCATTCAGCGCTTGCGCCCCGGAGATGGCTTTGAAGCGGGTATCGCGGTGGTGATATTGGCGATGGTACTGGATCGGTTAACGCAGTCGCTGAGCAAGCCGAAGAATCGCGAATGAGCTTGAGCCCGCCTTGAGAATGTCTTGCATAACACAGCAAGAGGTTTAGGGTAGTAAAAGTAAACAAAACGTAATGGAGGAACGCATGCTGAAACATTCCATCCGTGTCGCGGGTCTGGGCCTGGCTACCGCCGCTGCTTTCACCGCAGGTGTTGCCCAGGCGCAGGATAAGGGCACCGTGCATCTGGCTTATGTGGAGTGGTCTTCCGAGGTCGCTTCCACCAACGTGTTGCGTGCCGCTCTTGAGCAGGCAGGCTTTGAGGTTGACATGACCTCGCTTTCCGCCGCTGCCATGTGGCAGGCCGTTGCCACTGGCGATGCCGACGCCATTGTCGCCGCCTGGCTGCCGACCACTCACGCCGAGTATCTGGAG
>DXFC01000067.1 GCA_019114645.1 Candidatus Halomonas stercoripullorum | reverse complement strand
CAGATCAGCCAGCGGGAAACCGATCCAGGGAATCACCATGGACCAGGCTTCGACACAGCGCAGACGATAGATACGCTCTTCCAGCGTCTGACCCTTGAGCACGTCTTCCAAGGCAAAAGTACCGGATTTTTCCACCTCACCTTCAATCGTCAATGACCAGGGGTCCGTCACCAACTGGTGGGCATAAATTTCCGGATCCTGCTTGCGCGTGCCCAGCTCATAGAAATTATTGTAGGTAGTGATGTCACGGAAAGGGGTCAGCTCCTCACTACCAGCCAGTTCCCGGCGCACCAGTTCCGCACTGCTCAAGTGCTCTGCCAGGGACGCCTGCCAAGCTGCAGCTGGCTTGGGCCATAGGAGTCCCGGTGCTGCGACTGCCGCCCCCAGTGCCGCACTACCGCGCAGAAAACGCCGGCGCGACTCGAACAATTCACGTGGCGTCACTTCCGACTCGGGGAGTCGTGGATAGCAGTAGCGTGGCATCGTCAGCCCTCCGGGAGATGATAGAAAGAAACATAGCATTATGACGAACGCAAGCACATGCCACAGAGGCAGGCTTAACATTGACTTAACCCAAGGTTAGGCTCATTCCGAGTGATTTACTTGGTTGATATCGCTCAACGAGACGGCCTAAGCTGGAATGGCAGTTAATGAAGCCATAAACAGGCTCAAGCTTGTCCTTCAAGGGGAACCTCTATGTTAAAACACGCTCTTGCCCGGCCATTGAGCCTCGCAGCTGCCGTGTCGTTGAGTGCCGTCATGGCCACGACTGTTGTCGCGGACGACGGCCTCGGCGAATACCGTGATCGCTTCGAACCGCTGCCCCACCTGCCGCCGATTCCGGCTGACAACTCCCTGACGCCGGAGAAGGTAGAACTTGGCAACATGCTGTTCTTCGAGCCGCGCATCTCCGCCAGCGGCGTGATCAGCTGTGCCACCTGTCACAATCCGGCGCTGGGCTGGACCGACCGCATCGCACGCGGCACCGGCCACGATGGCCAGATTGGTGCCCGTAACTCCCCCACCGTGCTCAATTCCGGTTTCCTCGAATCCCAATTCTGGGATGGCCGCGAGCCCGATCTGGAAGGCCAGGCCCTCGGTCCGATTCAGGACAGCGTCGAGATGGCCATGGATCTGGATCACGCCATTGAGCGTCTGAACGAATTTGAGCTCTACCAGAAAAAATTCGCTGAAGCCTACCCTGACGAAAGTGACCCCATCACGATCGACAACCTGGCCAAAGCCTTGGCGACTTTCCAGCGTACGCTGAATACGCCGAACTCACCGTTTGACCGCTACCTGAGAGGCGACATGGACGCCCTGACTCAGCAGCAGAAAGACGGCATGGTGGCCTTCGCCGATAACGGCTGTATCGCTTGTCACCGTGGTCCGGCCCTGACTGACAGCAACTTCTGGGCGATTCAAGTCCCCGGTTCCACCGACGTGGGTCGCTATGACGTCACCGGTGACGACGCGGACATGTACAAGTTCCGCACACCCACCCTGCGTAACGTGGCCGTCACCTATCCGTACATGAACAACGGCGCCACCGAAACGCTGGAAGAAGCGGTTGCCATCATGGGTCGCGAGATGCTGAACCGTGAGTTCGAAGATGAAACCATCGCCGATATCACGGCCTTCCTGCACAGCCTGACCGGTGAAATGCCTGACTTCGAAATACCCGCTCTGCCCTGACAGAGTGGAAGTACCAGCGGTTACCGATTACCCCCGGCACCACCGGGGGTTTTTATTTCGGTGGTTAATGATCAGTCGCACTCCGCCAGGCGGCGATGCAGCTCAAGTCGGCGCCGCTCACTGATGAAAGCGGATTCGATAGCGGTACCCGCCAGTTGAATGAAAGTTTCACGTGACCAGCCAAAAGCGTCGTGACAGGCCTGGAAATTAGCCAACATGCCGCCACCAAAATAAGCGGGATCGTCCGAGTTGAGCGTTACTCGCAAGCCGGCTTCGACCAGCTCGGGCAAGGGGTGATCTTCCATGCGCTCCACGACCTTGAGTCGCACATTGGATAGCGGGCAGACCGTCAGCACGATCTCCTCTTCACGCAGCCTCGTTACCAGCTCTGGATCCTCCAGGCAGCGCACACCATGGTCGATACGACACACATCGAGCAAATCCAGGGCTTCGCGAATGTACTCGGGTGGCCCCTCTTCCCCGGCATGGGCCACCCGGGGGATACCCAGCATCTTGGCGCGCTGGAAAACCTCGGCAAATTTCGAGGGCGGATGGCCAACTTCGGCACTATCGAGCCCTACTGCATCAAGCAGCTCCCAGTAAGGCGCTGCGCTCTCGAGCACACGCATGGCCTCTTCAGCGGGACGATCGCGGAGAAAGGCCATAATCAACGCCGTGGACATGCCAAACTCACGTTCGGCTTCCCGCCTCGCCAGGCCCAATCCCTCCATGACCGATTCCAGCTCCACGCCGCGCGCCAGATGGGCCTGAGGGTCAAAATGCATTTCCACATGTACCACGCCCTCGGCATGGGCACGCCGGAAATAATCCATGGCCAGATCATGGAAGTCTTCGGCTCGTTTGAGCACACTCATGCCACTGTAATAGAGCTCCAGAAAGGAAGAGAGATCGTCAAATTCATAGGCCGCGCGCACCGCACCAATCGACTCGTAAGGCAGCTTGACGCCATTACGGTTCGCCAGAGTAAACATCAATTCGGGCTCCAGCGTGCCTTCGATATGCAAGTGCAATTCTGCCTTGGGTAGTCGTTTCAGGAAGTCGCGCATGATGCTCACTCTCGCTCTCTTGGGCTTTATTGCTTTATCCTGATAGATACTCGGGCATTGCGCAATCCTGCAGCCTCCCCTCGACAAGCCGTCCGATCAGGCTGACACCGGGAGGATCCAGCATGCCACCATCAAGCTGATGGACCAGATACATCACACTGCGCCCGTCCAGCCAGTTATCCAGCTTCGGTTTCAGCCGCATTAGCGTGCCCGTGTCCAGGCCGGCGAAGGGTTCATCAAGGATGACCAGGCCAGGATTTCGTAGCCACAACCTGGCCAATGCCACCCGGCGTGCCTGACCACTCGAGAGCTGGCTCCCTCCCTCTCCTAGAGGGGTCTCAAGCCCGGCAGGCAGCCCGACAGCCCACTCTTTGAGTTCGGCCCACTCCAGTGCCTGCCATAGCCGTGCATCGCTGGCTTCCGGCTCCGCCAGCCGCAGGTTAGCCCCCAAGCTATCCTGAAAGAGGTCGATGCGTTGGCCAAGCAGCGCAACTCTCTCACGCAGTGAACGCTCCTGGATCTGTTCGACAGGAAGTCCATCAATCAAAACCTTACCCCGTGAAGCGCTAACTCTGCGAGTAAGCAGCGCCGCCACGCTGCTTTTGCCTGCCCCCGACACACCACAGAGTGCCAGCCTGGCACCCGGAGGCAGTTCAAGCGTGACCGAATCCAGCGCTGATGTCAGGGCTCCCGGATAACGCAAACCGACATCCACCAGCTGAACCGCCAGCGCGGTATCGCCAAGGACCTGCTGCTGTGTACCGGTATCCGCACGGCCCGCCCGTTCCACGCTATTGAGGCGTTCAGCCGCTGCGCATGTCGCCCCTAACTGGGTGAAAGGTAGCGGCAATAGCGTCAAGACTTCACTTAGTGCCAATACGGCCAGCGGCATCATTACCAAAACCGGCCCGCTGATCATCGTTTGTTGCCAGGCCAGTGCCGCAAGCCAGAGCACCACGACCATGACCACCCCTACCACCAGGTTGGCAAGGGCTGCCCCTAGGCTCGCTAGCTGGCCTGACCGCCGCTGATCCTCGGCCAACATGGCCTCCTGTGCTTGTAAATGCTGACGGTGCCATAGCTGACTGGAATAAGCTTCAAGTTCGGCCATGTTGGTCAAGTGCTCGATGGCATGGCTACGCAACCGCTCCAGATGCCCTGCATGACGCCGGCTGGACGCCATCCCCAGCCAGGCCTGCCCCACCGTCAACCATAGCCAGGCCGGCATTAACAGAGCCAGCGAGGCCAGGCCGGCCTGTGGCGACCACAACGCCAGAAACCCGCACAGCAGCGCGATCACCAACAACGCCACTGCTGGCGGTGCCAATAAGCGCAAGTAAAGGCTGTCGAGCGCATCAATATCCGCAGTGAGCCGGTTGAGCCAGTCGCTGGAGCGGCGCTGGGCGAGAGTTCGCTCATCCTGATTTGCCAGAGCCCCGAACAGACGGCGCCGCAGATCAGCCAGCAGGCGCAAGACCGTATCGTGGTTGTAGAGCCGTTCCATGTATCTCGAAACGGTACGACTCAAGGCAAAAAAGCGAATTCCGCCACCCGGTACGTAGACATCAAGGCTCGCCGCGATGCCTGCAGCGAGAGCCATGCCGGTCAAGGCACTGGCGGTAATGAACCAGCCTGACAGCGCCAGCAAACCGATGGCCGAAAGTGCGGTCAATGCTAGCAGCAACACACCCAGGTAGAGCCTGCCGGGACGGCGGGCCAATAGGCGCAGCCAGGGAGCAAAGGTAGTGATGAGCGCCATTTTACGCATCCTCTTCACCACAGCCGCCAGCATCCACAAGGCGGCCATCTTGCAAAGCGAGCTGGCGGCTCGCCATTGCCATCACCGCCGTATGGTGAGTCGCGATCACCAGGGTTCTACCCTCTTCGACCAGGCGCTGCAGTGACCTGATGACCTGTTTTTCGGTGACTTCATCGAGGCTGACCGTCGGCTCATCGAGCAATACCAGCTCTGCTGCGGACAGAAAAATACGCGTCAACGCCAGACGTTGCGCCTGACCACCCGACAGGCCAACGCCACGCTCCCCTATCGGCGTAGCAAGCCCCTTGGGCAGGCCCTCCACCAGCTTCCGTAACTCGGCTCGCTCAAGCGCATGCCATAACTCGGCGTCGCTCGCCCGCGGCGCGGCCAGGCGCAGGTTTTCGGCAAGACTGCCCTGAAACAAAGGCGGGTGTTGACCCACCCAGGCAAACTGCACACCACAACGCAGTTGGCGCTCTCCCTGGTCGGGCACGACAAATCCAGCCAGCAACTGCAGCAGACTCGACTTGCCAGCGCCGGAAGGACCGGTAACCACCAGTGTCTCGCCAGACTGCACAGCAATATTGAGCGGTCCCAGCACTCTGCCACGTCCGGGATGTTCCAGCGTGACATTCCGCAACGCCACCAGGGCAGTTTCTGGTTCCGCGATGGGGATCGAGAGTCCGGCACGCACCGGTTCGTCAAGCAGCTGTACCATCTGGTCAGCGGCCCCCAAGGCAGCGGCACGGTCATGATAGTGTTGCGCCAGCGTGCGCAAGGGCTGAAAAAATTCGGGCGCCAGCAACAACACGAGTAGCCCGCTGAATAGCGTCAACTCCTGCGCCGGGCCGAAGTTGAAGTAGCCCAACAGCGCAAAGCCGACATAAATGGCAACCGCTGCAATCGCTACCGAAGCAAAAAACTCCAGTACTGCGGAAGAGAGAAATGCCACCCGCAGTGTTCGCATGCTGAGCCGTCGATAGCGATCTGCCGCAGCATGAACTTCTTGCGTTGCCTGGGCGGTATAGGAAAACAGCTGCAAGGTGGCAATACCGCGCACGCGATCAAGGAAATGGCCTGAAAGGCGACTGACGGCAACAAACTGATCGCGATTAAGCCGTTCGGCTCCCATACCCACCAACGCCATGAACAGCGGGATCAGTGGCGCGGAAAACAACAAAAAAAGCGCCGCCAGCCAGTCCAGCCAAAAAACCACCGACAAGATCAGTAGCGGTATTGCCACACTAAGCCAGAGCTGTGGGAGAAAACGAGCGAAATAGCCATCCAGAGCCTCGACCTGCTCCACCAGTTGACTGGCTAGCGCAGCCGAATGGTGGGCACCGGCACGCACCGGCCCCATGGCGGTAAGATGATCAAGCAACTCGACGCGGACGCGCTGCCGGATGCGCAGGCTCGCTTCCAGGCCGGCACTCTCCTGTGTCCACTGACATACGGCCCGGAACAACAGCACCAGCAACAGAGTCACGAAAACACTATCCAGTTCTGCCAGTGTGTCACCGCTGACCAGCAGGCGACTGACGATCCAGGCCAGCAGCAGCATTTGCATCACGGTCAGCAAACCGGCCACCAACCCCGCCGTAGCCGAAAACACCAGCCAGCCACGCTGACCAGCGGCATGCAGCGCAAGCCAGCGACGCGAGGCCGCCGCTCGCGTGTCGTTGCGCATCGGCCTAGTGATACCCTTCGCCGGCCCGCACCTTGCCGCGGAATACCCAGTAGGACCAGAAGGTGTAGCCCAAAACGACCGGCAGCACGAACAAGGTACCGATCAACAGAAACAACTGGGACTCCGGTGCTGAGGCAGCATCCCAAATGGTGTAGTTGGGCGGCACCAGCCAGGGCCACTTGCTCACGATCAGCCCCAGGTAGGTGAATAGAAACATGCCCAGGGTGGCCATGAAGGGCATCAGTTCACGCCGCTGACGCACCGACCACAGCACCCCGAGCATACAGGCGAGCGTCAATGCAGGCAAAATCCAGATACTCTGCAGGTTGCCGAACCAACGCTCCCAGACAATTTCGTTGACCAGCGGTGTCCACAAACTGATAACACCGAAAATTATCAAAACTGCCAACAGCAAAGGTGGCGTAAGCTTATAAGCCCATGCCTGGATGTAGCCTTCCGACTTGAGGATCAGCCAGGTAGTCCCCAGCAATGCGTAACCGATCATGATGCCGATGCCGGTCAGTACGGTAAAGGGAGTCAGCCAATCCAGTGCTCCACCCACAAACACGCCATCCTGGGTCGTGAAGCCCTGTATATAGGTGCCGACTACCGCGCCCTGGGCGAAAGTAGCGACCGCCGACCCTCCACTGAAAGCCATATTCCATAACCGGCGATTACGCCGGTCACGCCGTGATTTGAACCGCAGCTCAAAAGCCACCCCACGAAACACCAGTCCCGCCACCATCAGAAACACGCCGATATAGAGCGCGGGAAGAAAAATTGTATAGACCAGCGGAAATGCCGCCAATAGGCCGGTACCACCCAGTACCAACCAAGTCTCGTTGCCATCCCACACCGGAGCCACGCTGTTCATCATGACATCACGCGCATCCTCATCAGGGGCAAACGGAAACAGGATCCCCAACCCCAGGTCGAAGCCATCCATTAGCACATACATCATGATGCTAAAGCCGATGATCAATGCCCAGATCAGTGACAGGTCGAACATTTCCATGTCTCAGCCCTCTCCTTTGGCGGGATTGTCATCGAAGGGTGTCGAGGTGGCAGAAAACGGCCGCTTCGGCGTCTCAAAGTCATCAATCAGCTTGTCTTCATCCTTGGGCAGCAAGCCATAGCGGATAACCCGGGTCAGGTAATAAGTACCGGCGTAGAAAATGATCGCATATACCAGGATGTAGCCGATCAGCGTAAACAGTGCCATGCCGCCCGTCAGCGATGGGGTCACCCCCTCGGCATGAGTCATGATGCCGTAAACCAGCCACGGCGCCCGCCCCGACTCGGTAGTGATCCACCCCGCCAGGACGGCAATGAAAGGTGCTACCGACATCAACCGCAATATTTGTAAATAACGCCGCGCAACATAAAGCTTGCCGCCGCGTCGTAAATACAAACCGATGAGCGCCACTGCGATCATCAGAAAGCCGAGGCCGACCATCACCCGGAACGACCAGAACACCAATGCGACTGGCGGCTGTTCCTCTGGCGGCGCTTCAAGAATGCCCGGCACCTCGCCATGCAACTCATGGGTCAAAATCAGGCTCGCGACATAAGGAATACCCAGTTCGAAGCGATTCTGCTGGGCCGCCTGGTCAGGCCAGGCCATCACCAGGAAAGGTGCAGCCTCCTGGGTTTCCCAGTTACCCTCCATCGCCGCCAGCTTGGTGGGTTGATACTCCAGGGTATTGAGCCCATGAAAATCCCCCACCAGCGCCTGCAGCGGCGTCAGAACCAGCAACATCCACAGACACATCGACAATGCCTTGCGGTTCGCATCGACATCACGCCCAATCAGCAGATACCAGGCGCTGACCCCGGCAACCACAAATCCACCGGTAATAAACGAAGCCATCGCCATGTGCGCCAAACGATAAGGGAACGACGGGTTGAAGATCGCCTCAAGCCAAGACGTTACCCGGAAGCTGCCAGCAGCGAAATCGACCCCCGCCGGGGTGTGCATCCAGCTGTTGGCTGCCAGAATCCAGAAGGTGGAAATCAGGGTCCCCAGCGCCACCATGGCGGCAGCGAACAGATGCACCCCCGGCGATACACGTCCTCTACCGAATAGCAGTACACCAAGAAACGCTGCCTCAAGGAAAAAGGCGGTAATGACCTCATAAGCCAGCAGGGGTCCAATGAAGTTGGCACTGGCCTGGGAAAAATTACTCCAGTTGGTACCGAACTGGAACGACATGACGATGCCCGAGACGACACCCATGCCGAAAACCACAGCAAACACCTTGGTCCAAAGCAGCGCCAGGCGGTCCCAGGCTGGGTTGCCTGTTTTGAAAAACAGCGCCTGAAGCACGGTGATGTAAGACGCCAAACCTATGGTAAAAACCGGAAAAATGGCATGAAAAGAAACAACGAATGCAAATTGCAACCGTGATAGCAATATCGGATCAAGGTCCATGACATACCTCTAAGCCGCGAGCGAACAAGTCCATGTCTCAACCACTAAGCCTAGATCAGTACCGCTTGCCGAGCCTGCGTGCTTACAAAATCTTACCGAACATAAGCACTGGCAATGGCCAACTTTTCAAGCACTGCCTGTACCCTGCATGACCAAGCGGGCCAGGAACACCGTGTAACCCACGTAGAGTGCCAGTAGCGCCGCACCTTCAAGCCGGTTGATGCGTCCCGGGCGACCTTTCCAGCCAATGGCAAAAACGGCCATTAACAGTGTCATGACCGCCATCATGCTCCAGTCTCGCAACAGTACTTCCGCCCCAACCCCAATGGGCGTGATAACCGCCGCAATCCCCACAACAGCCAGGGTATTGAACAGGTTCGACCCCACGACATTGCCCACTACCAAGTCATGCTCGCCTTTGCGCAAGGCACTGAAAGCAGAAGCCAGCTCGGGTAGCGAAGTACCAATAGCCACCACCGTCAGGCCAATGATCAGATCACTGACACCAAACGCCACGGCGATCTCTATCGCGCCCCAGACCAGTACCCGCGAACTGACTACCAGCAGGGCCAGACCGGTCAGCGTCCAGAACACACCGGCACGCAATGACATGGGGTAAGTGGCAAGTTTCTCCTCGGTTTCCCTTGCCAGACTGTCAGCTTGGCTGCGGCGTGCCTGCCAGATACTGAAAGAGATCAGCGTCCCCAGCAGAACGAGCAGCAACATGCCTTCGGCCCGACCGACCACGCCACCCCACATCAACACCGCCGATAACAGCGTAACGCCAATCAGCAATGGCAACTCCCTGCGTACCACGTCCGAGTGCACCGCCAGCGGCGAGATCACCGCCATGAGCCCCAGGATCAGGCCGATATTGACGATATTGGAACCATAAGCATTGCCTAGGGCAAGGCCCGGATTGCCTTGCCATGCTGCCAGCGAAGACACCAGCATCTCAGGGGCAGAAGTCCCAAACCCGATCACCAGCATACCTACCAGTAGTGGGGATACGCCCAAGCGACGCGAGGTTGACGCTGCACCATCGACAAAACGATCGGCACTCCACACCAGCAAGGCAAGGCCGCCCGCCACAGCAATGAAAGGAAGAATCAAGGTCGTCTCCTGACCATCTTCGGGGAAATGTGAGCGAGTCTGCTTGTGAAACCGCTCGCATGCAAGCAAGCTCTGCTACTGCAACAGCCTCGTATCTATGGCATACTGCGACCCGCGGCGTCTTTCGGTCCCTCCTGCCGCGATTCGAACCGAATTTCACACGTCCTGACCGGGACTGATCGTCTGCCCATCGCAGATGGCTGGCCGGGATGTATCTGCGGAGAACGCATGACCCTTTTTTCCGAACTCGGCCTGCGGGTCGAACTGCTGCGTGCTATCGAAGCCCAGGGGTACACCACCCCCACACCGATCCAGCTCCAGGCCATTCCCGCCGTGCTTGAGGGTGGCGATCTGCTGGCCAGCGCTCAAACCGGCACCGGCAAGACCGCCGGTTTTACCCTGCCGATGCTGCAACGTCTGGCCGATGGCCCACGCCCGGGCAAGCGCCAGATTCGCGCGCTGGTTCTCACGCCAACGCGCGAGCTTGCCGCACAGGTAGGCGAGAGTGTGGCCGATTACGGTCGTCACCTGACCTTGACCAGCCACGTCATATTCGGCGGCGTGGGCCAGCAGCCTCAGGTGGACGCCATCCGTCCCGGCCTTGATGTGTTGACCGCTACCCCCGGGCGTCTGCTCGACCTGCACCAACAAAAGCACATCGACCTGTCAAAGGTTGAAATTCTGGTGCTCGACGAAGCTGACCGCATGCTCGACATGGGCTTCATTCACGACATCCGCAAGGTGCTACGGCTACTCCCGGAAAAGCGCCAGAACCTCCTTTTTTCAGCCACCTTCTCGAATGAAATTCAAGCGCTTGCCGACAAGCTTCTTGATAAGCCCAAATTCATCGAAGTGGCCCGCCGCAACACGACAGCCGAGACGGTGGATCAAGCCATCTACCGTGTTGACCGTGATAAGAAACGCGACCTGCTCGCCCACTTGATCTTGCGTCACGGCTGGCATCAGGTACTGGTCTTCACCCGCACCAAGCACGGTGCCAACCGCCTGGCCGAACAGCTGTCCAAGCAAGATATTCCGGCCATGGCCATTCACGGCAACAAGAGCCAGTCAGCACGCACCCGAGCACTCGGCGCCTTCAAGAGTGGTGAGCTACAGGTGCTGGTGGCGACTGATATCGCCGCTCGTGGCCTCGATATCAATGAGCTGCCTTATGTGGTCAACTTCGAACTGCCCAACGTAGCCGAAGATTATGTGCACCGTATCGGACGCACCGGTCGCGCCGGCAGTGAAGGCCAGGCCGTATCATTGGTATGCGTTGATGAGCACGGTTTGCTCAAGGGGATTGAGCGATTGATCAAGCGCGACCTCGACAAGCATATCGAACCCGGCTTCGAGCCTGACCCAAACGCCAAGCCCGAGCCGATAGAGAACGGCCGCAATCGACGTGGCGGACGCCACGGACAACCACGCCAGAACTCTGGAACCGAGCGGCGGACTCGCTCCGCCACTGATGCCAAAGGGACTGATGCACGCCCCTCGCGGCGCCGTCGCAGCCGCGCTCAAGGCTCGCAACGTGCCTGATCGGTAACGCCCATGATACAAGTGGGCTATGCTCTGCGCTTTGCTATTTAACAGGGGTAGACAAGGAGACGCGCGTATGGCGCAAACAAAGCGCATCGCCCTGTTTTTGCTACTGATGGTGGTGGTCGGGCTCAACCTGAGGCCGGCTCTCTCCTCGCTCGCTCCGTTACTGAGTCGCATCACACAGGAAACCGGCCTGTCGCCCCTTGCCATCGGTGCCCTGACGACCTTGCCGGTTCTTTGTCTTGGCATCTTTGCACCGCTGGCCCCCTGGCTTGCCAGGCGCATGGGCGCCGAGAAAGCCCTGGCCCTGGCCCTGGGCATTCTGATCCTCGGCCTCTCGATGCGAGGCTTTCCAGCGCTGCCGCTACTCTACGCCGGTACCCTGCTGGCAGGAGCCGCTATCGGGATTGGCGGCACGCTGCTGCCAGCATTGGTCAAACGCGAACTGCCAGGCAGCGCCGACCTGATGACAGGGGTTTATACCACGGCGCTATGTCTGGGTGGTGCGCTTGGCGCCGGCCTCAGCATACCGCTTACCAATCTGCTGGGTAGTTGGCGCCTCAGTCTGGCCAGCTGGAGCCTGCTCGGCATGCTGGCCCTGGCGCTCTGGTGGTGGCATATGCCACGCACACCGCGCCAGCTGATCGCGACATCCCACGGCAGCATGCGCCAGCTGATGGCCCAACCGCTCGCCTGGCAAGTCATGCTGCTGATGGGTACTCAGTCGTCGTTGGCCTATGTCGTTTTTGGCTGGCTGCCGGCTCTGCTGCAAGTACGGGGCTACACGGACGCGGAGGCGGGCTGGCTGATGGCCGCCTCGGTCATGGTACAGCTGGTCTCGGCGCTCGGGTCCCCCTGGCTTGCCCGCTTCAGTCGTGACCAGCGCCCTGCCCTGCTGCTGGTATTGGGATGCATCGCGGCCGGCTTATGGCTCTTGCTGCAAGCGGACTTCCGCTGGCGCTGGCTTGGTGTCGTGCTGTTGGGGCTGGGCCAGGGCGGCAGTTTCAGCCTGACCCTTACCTTGATCGTACTGC
>DXFC01000066.1 GCA_019114645.1 Candidatus Halomonas stercoripullorum | reverse complement strand
GATTATTGGCAGGAAAGGTTTCTCGGTGCTGCCGCTCCGGCGCCTTAGGCGGTTTGTGCATAGTGTTAACTTATGAGGCGTTCATGTCGTTAGATCTTTCCCTCTATCTCGTGACCGACCCCCGGCTCTGCGCCCGGTACGGTCTAGTGGAGACTGTTGTTGCCGCCGTGCGTGGCGGCGTCACCATTGTGCAGCTACGCGATAAGCAGGCTTCGGATGGCGAACTGATCGATCAGGCGCGTCAGCTCAAGGCAGCACTGGCCGGCAGCGGTGTACCGCTGATCATCAATGACCGTTTGACGGTGGCGATAGAGAGCGGCGCTGACGGCCTGCATCTGGGCCAGGGTGACGGCGACGTAGTTGCGGCCCGGGCGGCGATGGGTGAGCAGGCCATTCTGGGTCTTTCGGTGCAGAGTCATGCGCAGTTGGCCCGCCTGGATCCCGTCCCGCTCGACTATCTGGGTTTAGGTCCGGTGTTCGCCACCTCAACGAAACATGACCATGCACAACCGCTGGGCTTCGATGGCCTCGCTGCGCTGGTGGCGGCCAGCCCGCTGCCGGCGGTCGCCATCGGCGGTCTTGAGGCAGAGCATGTGAACAGGATCAGGGCAGCCGGCGCCAAGGGGCCCGCAGTGGTGTCGGCGATCTGTGGCCAGGCGGATCCGGAAGCAGCTGCGCGGATGTTCTATACCCTTTAAATGGCGTCTTTCAGGTCGCGTTACGTTTACTTTCCCGCTCTTGGGTAAAGCGCTGCATGATCGCCAGGGTTTCTTCGCTGACGTGATGCTCCATGCCCTCGGCATCAATCCGCGCGGTGCGGTCACTGACACCCAGGGCGCGCAGAAATTGCAACACAATGGCATGGCGCTGGTGCGACATCGCCGCCATCGCCTTGCCCTTTTCGGTCAGGAACAGCGAGCGATAAGGCTTGCTGGATACCAGCCCCAGGCTCTTTAGCCTGGCTACGGTCTTCGATACCGTCGCCTGGCTGACGCCCATGCGTACCGCAATATCGGTCGAGCGCGCTTCGCCCTGGTGTTTCAGCAGATCGGCGATCAGTTCGACATAATCTTCAAGCAGTTCCGTCTCATGGGCATTGCGTACAGCGACATACTGCTGCGCATGCTGGTCGCTGGGCGGTAGCGCATCCGCCTTGCTGAGACGCTTCGACGTTGCGTCGTTCGAGGTAGCAGTCATGGTGCCAATATAGCGAAATAGCCGAATGTACATCAACACTCTTGGCTAATAACTTAACCTTGGCTAAGATAATAGCCGTACGCTTAAAAATTAGAGGAAGCCCACCCTATGGCGATCCCCAGAGGAGTGTTTTTACTCGGCCTGCTCGCCTTTATGCTCTCGAACAGCGTTTTGGCTGGCAATTCTGCCCCCAGAGTCGTGGCGACGTTTTCCATCCTCGGCGATCTGGTGCGTGAAGTGGCCGGTGACGATGCCAAGGTTGATGTGCTGACACCGATAGGTGCAGAAGTTCATGAGTGGGAGCTGGTGCCAAGCAACTTTATTGCTCTGGAGCGCGCCGAGGTGGTGTTCTACAACGGCTACGGACTGGAACAATGGATCGGGCAGGTCAGCGCTACGGTGGCGGACGGCGTTCCCCTGGTCGCGCTGGCCGAGGCGAGTGGCTTCCCCACCCAGCCGATTGCCACTGGCGAATTCGCCGGCGCAGTCGACCCACACCTCTGGATGGACCCGCGTGCCGCCGCCGAGTATGCCCAGGTCATTGCCGCCACACTGGGGGACATTCACCCAGACGCTGCCGATACGTTTCAGACGCGTGCTGACACGTTGAAAGAGAAGCTGCTTGCCCTGCACGATGAGTTGCTGGAGCAGCTATCCGGGCTGACGCAAGAGGAGCGGCTGCTGATCTCCAGCGAAGCCGCTTTTGTCTACTTTGCCGATGCCTTTGATTTCGAGCATGACGGTATTTGGGGCAACAACGCCGAGGAGGAGGGCTCACCGCGCCAGATCATGCGGATTATCGACAAGATTCGGGAGCGCGAGCCGGCAGCTATCTTCTGGGAGAGTACGGTTTCCGAACGTCATGTGCGCGGTGTGGCGGATGAAACCCACGTCCAGGTGGCGGGTCCGCTGTTCGTCGATTCGCTCAGTGAACCGGACGGTAGTGCCCCTGACTATATGGCCATGTTGCGCCACAACGTTCAGTTGCTGCGTGACACCCTGGGAACACACCATGACTGAACCTGTCGCAGCGCTGGAAGCAAGCGGCATCTACGCTGCCTACCATCGTCAGCCGGTGTTGGAAAATGTTTCATTGACACTACCGCAGCAGCAGTGGACCGCTATCATCGGCCCTAACGGAGCCGGCAAATCGAGCCTGCTCAAATTGGTTATCGGCACCCTTGTGCCATTGCGGGGTGAGCTCAAGGTGCTGGGGAAAGCGCCTGCTATCCAGCGCCGTGCCGGGCATATCGCCTATATGCCCCAACAAGAACAGATGGAGTGGGACTTTCCCATTTCCGTACACGACACCGTACTCACCGGCCGTTTCGGCCTGATGCGCCATGCCCCCTTTTGGCGGCGCCTGCTGCCGCAGCAGTGGGCTAATCCGGGCCACCAGCGGACAGTGCACGCTGCCCTGGAGGCCGTCGATATGGTCGACTGCGCGGCCCGCCCGATTGCGGACTTGTCGGGCGGGCAGAAAAAACGTGTCATGCTGGCCCGCGCCCTGGCCCAGCAGGCCAGCATTCTGCTGCTCGACGAACCCTTGGCGGGGGTCGATCCCCCCAGCGAGGCGTTAATACTGGCAGCCCTGGAGCGTGAGCGTAGCCAGGGACGCACCATCATCATGGTGACTCATGACCTGTCCGGCGCCCGGCGCCATGCGGATAAGGTGATGCTCATCAATCGTACTCTGGTCGGCATGGGCACACCCGAAGAGATGCTCAGCGACGCCATGCTGGCACGCTTGGCGGTAGGCGCTCCCGGCTCGGCTGGTGGAGGTGTATGTGCCGCTTGAGTCTTTTGCCATGGCGATGATTGATGGGCTGACTGCAGTGCTGATGTGGGTGGTCAACCTGTTGCCCGAATCGCTGGCCGCCCCTTTCGAGTATCGTTTCATGCAGCGTGCCTTGCTCACCTCGGTGCTGGTGGGAGCGATCTGCGGCCTGCTCTCTTGCTATGTGGTGTTGAAACGCTGGTCACTGCTGGGTGACGCCATCTCGCATGCCGTACTGCCCGGTGTCGCCATCGCCTACCTGCTGGGCTGGCCGTTTTTCATCGGTGCCTTTGTCACCGGTGCACTTACCTCGCTGGGTATCGGTGCCATTGAACGGCATACCCGCATCAAGGCGGATGCCGCCATGGGCTTGATGTTCACCGCCGCCTTCGCACTGGGCATTGTGATCATCAGCAAGATCGCCACCAGCACCCATTTAATGCATATCCTGTTCGGTAATGTACTCGGTGTGCAGAGCTCGGCGTTGATGCTTACGCTATTGGCCAGCCTGGTGGCCGTGATTACGATCTGGCTGGCCTATCGGCCCTTGCTGCTCTATACCTTTGACCCACAGCAGGCCCAGGCATTGGGCTTCAACACCACCTTCATCCATTACGGCCTGATTCTGCTGCTGACACTGACTATCGTCGCCAGCCTGGAAACCGTAGGTATCATTCTCGTGGTGGCCATGCTGATTACGCCTGGCGCCACGGCTCATCTGCTTACCGACCGCTTTCCTGTGATGTTGGCACTTTCCGCTGCTATTGGAGTGGTCGCTGCGGTGGTCGGGCTACTGCTGTCGGTAGCATTGGATGTTGCCTCCGGCGGCGCCATTGTGCTGGTCGCTTCGGGGCTGTTCTTTATTGCCCTGCTTGCCGCACCGCGGCATGGATTGATCGCGCGCCAGTGGCGGCGCTGGCGGATCAGGACGTAGGCCGCCGCTTGAGCGTGGTGCGCCGTTCGTGGTAGCCAATCGCCAGGCCACTGCCAATAATCAAGGCACTGCCGATAAAGACCCAGGCATCGGGGATTTCACCCCAGAACCACCATCCCAGCAGTACCGCCCAAAGCATGGCGGTATAATCGAAGGGCGCGGCAATTGCTGCCGGGGCGAAGCGGAAGGCCATGGTGATAAATGCCATGGCGCCCACGCCGAACACCCCGGATGCGAGAAACCCCGGCCAGTGCCTGGGTTCGGGCGTCTGCCAGAACCATGGCAATACTAAAGCCGTCAGCACCAATGGCACCAGTGTCATATAGAAGACCATGGCCCATAGATGCTCGGTCGAGCCGTAGCGACGGGCGGTAATCAGCATCAATGAATAAAAGGTCGCTGCCCCAATGAGCACTAACGAGCCCAACTGAAATGCCTCTCCGCCGGGCCGCACTACGATCAAGACACCGAGAAAGCCGAACAGTGATGCAATCATCACCGGCATTTCAATCCGCTCGCCCAGCAGGGGTACCGACAGCAAGGTGACGAACAGCGGTGCGACGAAGGCAATGGCCGTAGCTTCGGCCAGCGGCAGCAATGTCAAACCGAACACGAAACAGAACATGGTGCCGGTATAGATCAGGCCGCGGACCAGATGCATGAGGGGTCGACGCGTGCGCAACTTGCGCAAGCCGCCGCCGTAGTAGGCCAAGAGCGCAATCAGAGGTACCGAAACCAGGGTGCGAAAGAAGATGACCTGGAGGGGTGAGTAGGCCTCACCCAGCCATTTGGAAAGAGCATCGCCAATGGCCAGGCAGAGCACGCCGGCACACATGAACAAAATGCCTTTCAATGACGGTGCCATCATTCATCTCCTGCTGCCAAAAAACCACCCCGCCGACCGAAAACGGTAGGCGGGGCTGTGATTGCCAACTCAATGACCGCCGAATAACGCCTTAGTTGTGGGCCACCACCATGCAATCCATCCCCTGGGCCTGCAGGCTGTGACAGGCGGAGCGGGCATCGCTCTCCTGCAGGTCGATCAGTCGAGCCCGGAAAATACGCTGGTCACTGTCGGATGCCGCTACCGAAACACGCACATCGTGGATCAAGCTGGCTAGGCGGTCGGCGGCACGTGTCGCCAGATGGCGTGCCTGCGCCGGATCATTGAACGCGCCAACCTGAACCGCCCAGTTGCCCGACGAGCGGGTAACCTGTGTGCGCGGTACTTCGGCTTGGGCGATCAGGGCGCGGATGGGATCGTCGGCAGAGCCCATCTCAGTTCCCATTTCCGAGTGGAAATAGCGCTGTTGCTCAGCGTCAACATCGATTGACGACACATCCGCTGCGGGAGCAGCGGCCAACTGCTGGGCAGAAGCGGGCGGACTCTGCGGCAGTTCCATGCGGTCTCCCAAGACATCGGCTTGGGCAATCCAGTCGCCACGCTGCAGCATGGAAAGGCGCGCGAAACCGCGATCAAGTAGATCGGCCATGTGGGTATCGCGCGAAGCAGCGGTGAAGCCGCCCATCACGACCGAAACCACACGGCGGTTGTTGCGTACTGCAGAGGTGGCGACATTGAAACCCGATGCACGGATATAGCCGGTCTTGAGGCCATCGGCGCCGGGGTAGTTGCGTAGCAGGCGGTTATGACTGGTGTGGGTGGTGCCCCGGTAGGTGAAGCTCTGAGTCGAGAAGTAAGGGTAGTAAGTCGGAAAGTCCTGCATGACACGGATCGACAGGGTCGCCATATCCCGTGCCGTGGTGATTTGGGCATTGTCAGGCAGGCCGGAAGCATTGCGAAAGACGGTGTTGCTCATCCCCAGCTCACGGGCCCGCTGCGTCATCATGCGGGCGAAATTCGTCTCTGTGCCGCCCAATGCCTCGCCCACCACCACAGCTACATCATTGGCGGAGCGCACTACCAGCGCCTTGATTGCCTCTTCCACCGTGATACTGCTGCCGGCTGACAGCCACAGCTTCGAAGCGGGCATGGAGGCGGCATGGGAGGATACCGGCAGTGATTGATGAAGCGACATGCCGCCATTCTCAAGGGCCTCGAACAGCATATAGAGCGTCATCATCTTGGTCAGCGAAGCTGGGTAACGGGTGGCATCGGCATTTTCCGAGTGCAGTACATCACCGCTTTCCACATCGATCACTACAGCGGCATAACGCGGATTGGCCTGCGCTGCCGCAGTGCTTAGCAAGGCAATGCAGCACACAAAAAAAATGACCATCCCGAGGCTGAGTCGGTTGGAGGAGGGCATGTTGGACACCTCTGGTTCTCTTTGTTTATCCCTGCGGCCCGGCTTTAGGATAGGCGCCCATTGGCGTGTCCGGCGAGCCTCGCCCCAGTATGGCGACTAAACGCACCGCTTTACAGCGGAAAAGACGTATTTTTCGTAGATTTACCGCACTCTTCCATCGGTTTTTGTGCAATTGGCTCAAGTCAAAAATTTGCCCAGTAGGCAATATCTTGCCTGAATCCAAGCAAGTTATTGCCTGGTTGCTGGGGAAAATATATCGCAATATTTTCCAATCTGCTGATATTAAAAGGTTAATCAGGGAGGGGCATGCTTTCTGCTATTACCAACTCGTCCTTCGGACATTTGACTTTTATCCCTATCAAGGAGCAGATCATGCCAACGCCCTGCTATATCAGCATCCACGGTCAGACCCAGGGTCACATCACTGCCGGTGCCTTCACCCCCGACTCCGTCGGTAACATCTATGTGGAAGGCCACGAAGATGAAATGCTGGTTCAGGAGTTCAAACACGTGGTGACGGTACCCACTGATCCTCAGTCTGGCCAGCCTTCCGGCCAGCGTGCCCACAAACCCTTCATCTTCACCGTGGCTCTGAACAAGGCTGTGCCGTTGATGTATAACGCGTTGGCTTCCGGAGAAATGCTGCCCAGCGTAGAGCTGAAGTGGTACCGCACCTCGGTGGAGGGCAAGCAGGAACATTTTTTCACCACGGCACTAACCGACGCCACCATCGTTGACATCAACCTGCGAATGCCCCACGCGCAAGACTCAACCAAAGCCGAGTTCACCCAACTGATGGATGTCTCCCTTGCTTATCGCAAGATTGACTGGGAACACAATGTTGCCGGTACCTCAGGTTCTGATGATTGGCGCACGCCGGTCGAAGCCTGAAAAGCGAGTTCTTGACACCCCCGCCCGCTGGGGCGGGGGTATTAATCAGCGCAAGATCATTTCAATGAGCTATGTGAAAAAACCACATTTAGTAGGGGTCGGCGGTTAGGTTGCTAAAGGTTATAGTATGGATCAATTCGCAGTGGATGTGCCTGGCATGGCGAAGTCGATCCCTCTTTCCCCGCGTTATCGGGTACTTTTGGCTGGCTTGTTCAGCCAGCTTCTCTGTATTGGTGTGGCGAGATTTTCCTATACTCCCTTGCTGCCGGTCATGCAGCAGCAGACTTGGCTAAGTGATGCCCAGGGTGGTTGGCTGGCGGCACTCAATTACGCCGGTTATATGTTGGGAGCCTTGGTGGCGGCTTCCATTAATAACATTCGGCTCAAGGATACGCTTTATCGCATCACGCTACTGCTGGCGGTGTTTTCCACTGCGGGAATGGCACTGGCCGAGAGTTTCTGGCTCTGGGCAGTAATGCGGCTGGTCTCGGGATTTTCCAGTAGTGGTGCGATGCTACTGGCGTCGGGGCTGATTCTGCACTGGTTGATTAGTCATCGTCAGCGTGGCGAGTTGGGCATCCATTTTGCCGGGGTGGGACTGGGCATGCTGGTCGCTGCGCTGGCGGTGGAGCTGATGCTGCAATTCGCCCTGGAGTGGCAGGCGCAGTGGTGGGGCTTCGCGATATTCGGTCTGGCCTTGTTGGTGCCTGCCTGGCGCTGGCTACCGCGTCCCGAGAAACCGGTGGGGGGAAGCGCGAGTGCCAACGGGCAGCAAACTCCTCCGCCGCCGCGTACGTTCATGCGTCTGATGCTGGCGGCCTATTTCTGCGCCGGCTACGGCTATGTCATCAGTGCGACCTTCATTGTCGCCATTGTTGAGCGTGAACCACTGCTGGCCGGTGCCGGTAACTGGACGTTTGCCTTGGTGGGTCTGGCGGCGGCTCCGGCAGTCATGTTGTGGGATTTGATTGCCCGACGCATAGGCTATCTGGGGGCATTGATTGCCGCCATGCTCCTGCAGGTGGTGGGCATCGTGTTGCCGGCGTTGACCAGTAGCCTGGCCGGTATATTGTTCAGTGCCGTGCTCTACGGCAGTACTTTCCTCGGTTGTGTGAGCCTGGTGCTGACCATGGCCGGCAAGCTCTACCCCCAGAGCCCCGCACGCATGATGGGGCGGCTGACCCTGGCATACGGCGTAGCGCAAATTATCGCACCCGCCTTGACCGGAGTGCTTGCCGAGACCACAGGCCACTACGGTATCGGGTTGTGGTTAGCCGGCGGCTTCGTGGCGTTGGGCGCGTTATTGTTGATCTGGCTGCGTCAGGTAGACCACACGGCACAGCGGCTGGATGCGCAGGCCATGTGGTAATGCTGACGAGCTGGCACTCTTGCGCCAGGCCTTTTATAGCGTCTTGATCCGTTGCAGATAGTCCTGGCCGCTGTCGCGGATGCGCTCTTGTTCCTGGCCGTCGGCTCCGGCACGCACTTCGAGCACTTGCTCGATCATGATGTCGATCTCTTCGTCGACCTTGTGCAGGGCACTCTCGATGGTTTCGGTAAGGCGCTGGATGATGGCCAGGTCACTGTCGGTCAACTCGGGTTTGTCGAGCAGGACTTCAAGCAGGTCGTTATTGAGGGCAAGGGCATCCACCGCCTGCTTAAGAGTTTCGATGGGCTGGCCTTCGGTTGCTTCCAACTGTTCAATGAGTTCGGGGTCCAGCTCGGTTTCGTCGATCCCAAGCTCCGCATCGGTTGCGTGCGCAATGCTAAAGGAGAGCAGGATAGCCATTAGCAGGGCAAGAAGATGGCGCATGTCGGTCACCTCTGGGTAAAGTCAGTTAAGTACTTCTTAAGTTAGTTGGGATTCATTGAGTTACAAGAGGGCGTTAGCGTGCCGGATAAAACTCCTTTTCAACGTGCGATGGACGAGCTCGATACGTTGCATGCTGCAGATCCGCGTCGTGTGGAGCATGAGGGCGTCTCCCTGCCGCATGAGCTATGGCATGCGGGGCGTATGAGTGCCTGGCTGGAGCACGTAGTGGAAGAGCCCAGTGAACTGATGCAGCTAGCGGTGCGTTCGCAGCACTTGCAGCGCTGGGAGTTACCGCGGAGTGAATACCCCGAAGGGAGGGTGGGTTACCTTACCTGGCGGCGTGATCAGGGCAAGCGTGCTGGCGAAACGACAGCCCGGGTAATGCAGGCAGCGGGCTACTCCGCTACAGACGCCGCTGCGGTAGCCAGCATGATTCGCAAACAGGGGCTGGGCCGTGACCCGGGAGCGCAGGCGGTGGAAGATTGCGCCTGTCTGGTTTTTCTGGAGAACTACTTTGCCGATTTTTCCAGGCAGGTAGAACATGATCACCTGGTACGTATTGTGCAGAAGACCTGGGGCAAGATGTCTCCGCGAGCCCGTGAATTGGCACTGGAGCTCTCCATGAGCGAAGAGGCGCGTGCCGTGGTGGAGGAGGCGTTGTCCAGCGGTTAACCGTTGGTATGGGGGGCTTGTGTTTTGCTGCTGGAGCTTTCAGATTTGACTGGTGTGTTTGGCTAAATGACGCAACTCGGCATAGTGAGAACAATAACCATGAAAAAGAGTGTCCTGGCAGTATCTATCGCAGCCACCAGCCTGACATTGGCTGGTATGGCGCAGGCAGAGGTCAAAGTCGGTTTTCTGGGCGGGTTCACCGGCCCTATCGAGACGTTGACGCCACCTGTTTATGAAGCCGCTCAGCTGGCCGTACAACATATCAACGAGCAGGGCGGTATTCTGGGTGGGAAGACGCTGGTAATGCCCAGCGGTGATACCACCTGCGGCGATGCCTCCGCAGCTTCCAACGCCGCCGACCGGCTGGTCAACAGTGAGCAAGTCACGGCCATCGTGGGGGCATTGTGTACCGGGGCAACTATCGCTGCAGCTAATAATGCGGCCGTTCCCGGCGGCGTGGTGATGGTGTCTCCCGCTTCCACCGCGCCGGCGGTCACTGAACTCGACGACAACGACCTGGTGTTCCGGACCGTGCCTTCCGATGCCTTCCAGGGCGAGGCGCTGGCGCGCATGCTGCTGGAGAAAGGGATCAATGAAGTGGTCGTCACCTATGTGAACAACGACTACGGCCGTGGCCTGGCGGATGCTTTCGCGGCCACCTATGAGGCCGAGGGGGGTACCCTGGCCGAGAACCTGCCGCATGAGGATAACCGTGCCGATTATCGCTCCGAGCTGGGCACTTTGGCAGCGACCGGTATCCCCGATCTGGTCGTGCTGGCTTACGGTGATACTTCCGGCCAGACGGTAGTGCGCCAGGCCTATGAGGGAGGCATGTTCACGCGCTTCATCGGCGCCGACGGCATGGTGATTTCAGGCCTTCTCGACGGGGTGGGAGCCGATGTGCTGGAAGGCAACTTCATCGCTACGCGCCCGGGTAACCCGGACACTCCCGGTACCGAAATTTTTGTTGAACTGGCCGAAGCGGGAGGTATTTCCCACGAGGCGGTGTTCGCCGGTCAGGGCTACGACGCGGCCTTCCTGTTGGCACTCGCCATTGAGCAGAACGGCAGCGCTGAACGTGAGGGGCTTTCTGAGGCATTACGCAGTGTGTCGAGTGCACCCGGTGAGGTGATTCTGCCCGGTGAGTGGGAGAAGGCGGTTGAGCTGATCGCTGCCGGTGAGGAGATCAACTACGAAGGCGCCTCCGGCAGCCACGAATTCGATGAAAACGGTGATGTACCGGGTATCGTCGAGGAGATGGCTGTTGAGGGTGGCCGCTTTGTCAGCCAGGGCTTCCTGGGCGACTGAGACCCGCCTTTCGGTAACGTACGGTCCCGGCAGTGTGAGCTGTCGGGACCGTTTTTTATCCCGCCTATCGCATTGCTAACCGTGGTGTCGGACTTGCTCGGGCAGCAGCCCCTTGGGGGCGAAGCGCAGCACCAGGCTGATGAGCAGGCCGATCACGAAGACGCGCGCCTGTAGCGCACGGCTGTCGAGATTGCCCGGTGGCTGCCAGTCAAACCACGCCTGCCCTAGCGCTGCTCCGTTATGCATGAGAAATAGTGCCAGCGGCTCGGACATGAGCCAGATGATATAGACCGCCACAGCGCCGAAAATGGTGCCCAGGTTGTTGCCTGGCCCGCCCAGAATCACCATTACCAGCACCAGGAAGGTGTGGTTGAGCGGCAGATAGCCCTGGGGGTCGAAAAGACTGTTAAAACTGGTCAGTGCCGCGCCGCCAATACCCATCAGGATGCAGCCCAGCACAAAGATCTCGAGCCGACGCTTGTTGATGTCCTTGCCCATGGCCGCAGCAGAGATCTCATTGTCGCGCATGGCACGAATCATGCGTCCCCAAGGGGCGTGGTAGGCGCGATGCAGCAAAAAGAAAATCACCGCAATCATGGCGGCCGTGATGGACAGGTAAAGCGCACGCGCCAAGGTGAAGCCCAGTTCGCTGGGACCAGGTGTTGGCCACGGCAAGGGCGAGACGGTGGCAGTGCCGCGGGTCAGCCAGTCAGAGTTCTTGAGAAACGCCTTGATGATTTCGGCGATGCCGAGTGTGGCGATGGCCAGATAGTCGCTACGCAGACCCAGGCACATTCGGCCAATGAAGTAACCGATGCCGCCCGCCAGGGCACCACCGACGATCCAGCCAGTCCAGGCGGGAAGCCCGAAACCGCCAACGAATCCTGCACGGGACTGAATTTCACTGGTTACGTCCCGCAGCATGCTGATGACGACCAAATAGAGCACGACGGCGAGTAGCACCGTGATGACGATGCGCAGCTTTTTGGGTACGCCCAGCCGGCCCAGTTGGCTGGCACCATAGACCAGGAGTGCGGCGGCGATGCCATAGAGCAGTACGCGCCCCAACTCGCCGGGCAGCTCAGTACCCCAGAAAGCATCGTTGAGTGGGACGCTAAATAACATGGCGCAAAATCCGCCCAGGGCGACAAAGCCCATTACGCCGGCATTGAACTGTCCGGCGTAGCCCCACTGAATGGTCAAACCCAGCGCAAGAATGGCATAGCAGGAGGCTTCCACCAGCATACGCGTGCTGTAGGCGGTGCCCATGCTGGCATAAATAGCCAGTACGACTATCAACAGGGCGCCAAACAGGAGGACCTCGCGCAGTGGGAAGCGCGCAGGGGCTGCAACGCTATCAGCCCGGCGTTCAGTAGGTTGCGTACTCATCAGATCACCTTACCCTTGAAGATACCGGTGGGGCGCCATACCAGAATCGCCACCAAGATGAAAAAGGGCACCACGATTTTGTATTCGGTGCCGACAAAG
>DXFC01000008.1 GCA_019114645.1 Candidatus Halomonas stercoripullorum | reverse complement strand
TATGTTCTATGCCCTGGAAAAGCGTGCACGCTTGACCGAACAGCTGGAGCATTTCAACCAGCGCTACCATCTAGTGATGACACCGTCGGTCGCGGTGCCCCCCTTTGCACTGCATCACGACGTGCCACCAGGAAGTGGCATGCGCGACTGGGCGGAGTGGTCACCGTTCTCCTATCCCTTCAACCTGAGCCAGCAGCCGGCTGCATCGGTGCCGTGCGGCTTTACCCCGCAAGGCCTGCCGGTAGGCTTTCAGCTAGCGGCAGGCAAGCATGATGATGCGCGCATCTTGCGGGTCAGCCACGCCTACCTGGAAGCTTTCCCGATGCCCTACCCGGGAGAGCCGGATCCGGGTTTAGGTTGAATAGGCGGGAGTTCTGCGTTTTGGTTCAGTGATCCACACGCCCCAGCAGCAAAAACTCGATCAGCGCTTTTTGTGCATGCAAGCGGTTGCCGGCTTCCTGCCACACGACGGCGCGTGGGTCGTCAAGCAGCGTATGGCTGATTTCTTCACCCCGGTGAGCCGGCAGGCAGTGCAGGAACAGCACGTCGGGCTTGGCGCGGTCGAGCAGCGTTTCATTCACCTGGAAGCCGGCAAAGTCGGCTTCGCGCTTGGCCTGCTCCTCCTCCTGACCCATTGAGGCCCATACATCGGTGGTGACCAGGTCAGCGTCAATCACCGCCTCGGCGGGGTTATGCAGCAGGGTGACGCGATCGCCCGCCGCCGCCAGCAGGTCAGCATCCGGCTCATAGCCTTCCGGGCAGCACACGCGCAGCTGGAAGTCGAACTGACGTGCAGCGTTGATCCACGAGTGGCACATGTTATTGCCATCGCCAATCCATACCGCCGTGCGTCCACGTACGCTGCCGCGCAGCTCGGTCCAGGTCATCACGTCGGCCAGCAACTGGCAAGGATGATAGTCGTCGGAAAGGGCATTGATCACCGGCACCGAGCTGGCGGCGGCGTACGCTTCCAGACCGGCATGTGAGAAGGTGCGAATCATCACGATATCGACCATCTCCGCCAGTACCCGGGCGGTATCCTCAATCGGCTCGCCACGTCCAAGCTGGGTGTCGCGCGGTGAGAGAAACAGTGCGTGGCCGCCAAAGTGGGCCATGGCGGTTTCGAACGAAACCCGGGTACGGGTCGAGGACTTTTCGAAGATCATCGCCAGGGTGCGGTTACTGAACGGCGTATAGCTCGGCCCTTGGGCGCGCAGGCGATTCTTGATCGTGATGGCGCGCTGAATCAGGTAATGCAGCTCTTCAGGGCTCAGGTCCAGCAAGGTCAGAAAATGGCGTGTCGCCATAAAGATCTCTCCGCACGAAAAACCCACATCCTAGCCAGCCTGCAGGGGATGCGCAATTCGCCTGTCATCAGTAGAATGGGGGCATGAGCGATAACCGAGTGTAGTACTCGGGTATGTCATGCTTGGCAATTTCAAACCCATAGGGAGCATTTTAATGAGCACCACCCTCGAAAACATTCAGAGCCAGATTAGCGAAAACCCCATCCTGATTTACATGAAGGGGACACCGCAGCTGCCCCAATGCGGGTTTTCCGCGCAGACCGTACAGGCGCTGATGTCCTGCGGTGAGCGCTTCGCCTTCGTCAACATCCTGGACAACCCCGATATCCGGGCTGAACTGCCCAAGTACGCCAACTGGCCCACCTTCCCCCAGTTGTGGGTAGAAGGCGAGTTGGTGGGCGGCTGCGATATCGTCACCGAGATGTACCAGAACGGCGAGCTGGAAAAGCTGATCAAGGAAGCGGCAGCTCGCGCCAACGCCAATGAGGCGGAGGGCGGCAACGCCTGATTGGAGTAGAGCGCTGGGCTTGGGGTGAGTCCCTTACAACTCCTCCAGGCCCTGCTCGCGCTGCGCCAGTCCCCAGCCCCCAAGATCCTTGTAGCGATTGACGATGGCGCAGAACAGCTCGGCGGTACGTTCGGTGTCGTAGCGTGCCGAGTGGGCTTCCTGGTTATCGAAGGCAATGCCTGCCGCCCGGCAGGCACGCGCCAGCACGGTTTGCCCATAGGCAAGGCCCGACAGGCTGGCGGTATCGAAGCTGGAAAAGGGGTGGAAGGGATTGCGCTTGATGCCGCAGCGCTCAACCGCAGCATTCAGAAAGCCGTGATCAAAGGCGGCATTGTGACCCACCAGCACGGCACGTGTGCAACCATGCGCCTTGATCGACTTGCGTACAGGACGGAAAATCTCGTTCAGCGCATCCGCTTCGGTGAGCGCCACCTGTTGGCGCAGCGGATCATCCAGTTTGATGCCGGTAAAATCGAGCGCCGCCTGTTCCACGTTGCCCCCCTCGAAGGGGTGCACATGGAAAGCGTAGGTCGTATCCGGCAGCAGGTTGCCTTCTGCATCCATGGTCAGCGTCACGGCGGCGATTTCGAGAATGGCATCGTGCTGTGAATCGAAGCCACCGGTTTCCAGATCGACCACCACCGGCAGAAAACTGCGAAACCGCTGGGCCATCATTTCGCGAGTCGCCTCGCTCATGCGCTTCTCCTCATTGCTTGATCCGTGTATCACCCGGCAGTTGCCACAGCGCCGAGAGCCGCCACGCTGAGCGAAAAGTTTACCAGCTCGCCGGCGATACGTCCTGCTGGCTGTATTCGTCTGAGCGTAGCCGCGCTATACTGACACTTTCGTGCCGTTTACCTGAAAGGAGCCCAGAATGTCCGATGTCAAAAAGGTCGTGCTTGCCTATTCCGGCGGCCTGGACACGTCCGTCATCGTCAAGTGGTTGCAAGAAACCTACCGCTGTGAGGTCGTGACCTTTACCGCCGACATCGGTCAGGGCGAGGAAGTCGAGCCGGCGCGTGCCAAGGCGGAAGCGCTGGGAATCAAAGAGATCTACATCGAAGACCTGCGCGAAGAGTTCGTGCGTGACTACGTCTATCCGATGTTTCGTGCCAACACCGTCTACGAAGGCGAATACCTGCTGGGTACCTCCATTGCCCGGCCGCTGATCGCCAAGCGTTTGATCGAGATCGCCAATGAGACTGGCGCCGATGCCATCTCACACGGCGCGACCGGCAAGGGCAATGACCAGGTGCGTTTCGAGCTGGGAGCCTATGCGCTCAAGCCGGGCGTCAAGGTGATCGCGCCCTGGCGTGAGTGGGACCTCAACTCCCGCGAGAAGCTCATGGCTTACTGCGAAGAGCACAACATTCCGGTCGACTTTTCCCAAAGCAAGAAAAAGTCGCCTTACTCGATGGATGCCAACCTGCTGCACATCTCCTACGAAGGCGGCATGCTCGAAGATCCCTGGGCCGAGGCCGAGGAAGACATGTGGCGCTGGAGTGTGTCCCCCGAAGCCGCACCGGACACACCCACCTATGTCGAACTTACCTTCGACAAGGGTGACATCGTCGCCATCGACGGCCAGCCGCTGAAGCCCCACGAGGTACTCGAAAAGCTCAACAAGCTGGGCGGCGACAACGGCATCGGCCGGCTCGACATCGTCGAGAACCGCTACGTCGGCATGAAGTCCCGTGGCTGCTACGAGACTCCTGGTGGCACCATCATGCTGCGCGCCCACCGCGCCATTGAATCGCTGACGCTTGACCGCGAAGAAGCGCATCTCAAAGATGCGCTGATGCCCAAGTATGCCGAAGTGATCTACAACGGCTACTGGTGGAGCCCCGAGCGGCGCATGCTGCAAGCCGCCATCGACGAAACCCAGAAGAACGTCTCCGGCGTGGTGCGCATGAAACTCTACAAAGGCAGCGCCACCGTGGTGGGTCGCAAGTCGGAGCAATCACTGTTCGACGAATCCATCGCTACCTTTGAAGACGATGCCGGCGCCTACGACCAGAAAGACGCCGAAGGTTTCATCAAGCTCAACGCCCTCCGCCTGCGGATTGCGGCGGGTAAAGGTCGTTTGCAGGACTAGGGTGCTGGCCTATGTTCAAGAAGCTTCTGGGCGGGCTGTTGGGGGGTGGTGAGGCCAAGCCGGCAAGCGTGGCAGCCGCCGAGCCGGTGGAATACAACGGCTATCAAATCGTCTCCGAGCCTGCGGAGCAGGGCGGCCAGTTTCGTGTCAGCGGCTGGATTTGCAAGCCAGATGCAGAGGGCGAGCTGCTGGAACACCGCTTCGAGCGCTCCGACCTGGTGCCCAGCCGGGAAGCGTGTGATGAGCTGATGCTCGAGAAGGCCAGGCGATTCATCGATCAGGTTGGCGATGAGATGTTTACGCCGCGAGACCCCGCTTGACTCAACCCTAAGCAGCAGTGCCAAGGTAGATGCCTCCCGTTACACTCTGTGGATCAAGTTGCGGGGGAGAGGGTATGCAATTGCTGCATCGCGCTTCGCCATGGCGCGAGCTGTTCGCCGGCGACAGCATAGCGGAGCCAAGCGCACTGCTGGCTCCGCTATGCCAGGCACTCGATACTCTCAAGGCAACTCCCGACCTCGCGGCGGCCCACGCCTGGCAGCCGCGCCTGGTCGAGGCACTGCAGCGTCTTGACCTGCCTGCCTGCCGAATCAGCCAGCTGATCAGCGATCACAATGAACTGCTCTATCGCCGTGCCATCCAGCTCTCACTCAACGACATGGAGGCCCAAGGCTGGGGGCAGCCACCTGTTGCCTACTGTGTACTGACCCTCGGCTCTGCCGGTCGCCACGAGAGCCTGCTGGGGCCGGATCAGGACAATGCCATGATCGTGGCTGACTACCCGGATGCACGCCATAACGAGATCGACGGCTACTTTCAATCGCTGGGTGAACGCTTTACCGCACGCCTGGACGAAGCCGGCATTCCGCTATGCAATGGCCATGTGATGGCGCGCTGGCCAATGTGGCGCAAACGCTTGTCGGAGTGGTGTGAGCAGCTTACCCTCTGGACCCGGGATCGCCGGGTAAAGCGCGTACAGCAGAGTAATATCCTGCTCGATTTTCGCCCGGTGTTCGGTAGCCGGGCGCTGTCCGACTCACTGGCGGACCATGTCGCTGAGCTCATGCCGCGCGCGGGGTTGTTTTTGAATGAAATGGCGAGCCTGCTGGATGATCTTCCGGTGGCACTGGATCGCTTCGGCCGGCTTGCTGCCGATGACGAAGGCGCACCGCACCACAATGCCCTGAACCTCAAACGCCAAGGGTTATTGCCGCTGATCAACGCAGTGCGCCTGTTGTCGTTGCGTCACGATGCCCGAGGTCCGGACACGCGCTTGCGCTTGTCGTCGCTGGTCTTGAAAGACGCCCTGACGGTCAGCCAGGCAAGGGCAGGCAGCCAGGCTCTGGATCGCCTGCAGCAGCTGTTGCTGGAAGCACAACTGATTAGCCTCAAGGCAGGGGGCGCCGCAGATGGCTGGATTGACATGGCGCGTCTGGAGGAGGATCAACGACTGCTGTTGCGCCATGATATGACCACGATTCGCCACCTCATCCGGCTGGCGCAAAGCGGCAATGGCCGATAGCCCTGCTGGCGGGTTTGCAGCGGCGTTGGCCGTGGTCAAGGAAATGGCTGTCAATCTGCGCAAGGCAGCTCCATGACCAGACAGGCTCCCTTGAGGGCGGGTGCATCACTGGCCCAGAGCTTGCCACCCAGATGAGTGACAATACCACGGCTGATGGGGAGTCCCAGCCCGCTGCCTCTGGGGCGGCCGAGGGTTTCGCCGTAGAGCTTGATCTGGTGAAACTTTTCGAACACCCTTTCGCGCTCTGCAGGGCCGATGCCGGGGCCGTTGTCCTCGACACTCAAGCGGAAATGCTTGCGATGCCGGCTCAGATGCAAGCGTACTTTCGGCTCCTCGGAATCGGCGAATTTACTGGCGTTATCGAGCAGGTTGATGATTACCTGTTCCAGACGGTCCGGATCACCCACGACCGGCGCTTGCTCAAAGTCCAGTACAACCTCCAGGGTGACACCGCGCTCTTGCTGCAGATGGTGTACCGCGTTAACACTCTGCCGGGTCAGCGCCACCAGATCGATGGGCTGCGGATTCAGGGTCAGGCGACCGCCCTCCAGCCGGGCAAGATCAAGTATCTCTTCGATCAATCGTGACAGCCGCTGACTCTCCAGCACCACGACCTCCAGGAAGTGCACCCGTTTCTCCTCGGGAAGATCCTTGCCATCACGCAGGATCTCGGCGAAGGCACGGATCGAGGTGAGCGGCGTGCGCAATTCGTGGCTCACCATGGCGACGAACTCATCCTTGAGGCGGTCAAGCTCGCGCAGGCGCTCGTTGGCGGCGCGCAGTTCTTCGCCGATCCGGGCAAGCTCGTTGGATTTCTGCTCCAGGCTACGGTTGTATTCCAGGGTTTGCGAGGTGGTATCCAGAATGCTGAGGATCGATTCCAGGTCGAGGGCCTCGCCGCGCACCACCGAATTGATCAACACCCGGGCCGAAGCACTACCCAAAGCGCCGGAAAGCGCCTGTTCCGCCCGGGCGATAAGCACCGGAGGAGCGGGGGAGTCATCGCTCTTCTCGCCCTGGGGCTCGGCCAGAATACGAGCGGTAGCTCCGGCTCCAAGGTAGCGATTGAGCAGGCTTTTGAGTTCGCCACGGGTGGTCTGGCCGCGCCATAGCGGGGTGTTCTGCAACCCTGGGTTCATGGCTTCGGTGAATAGCGCCGCCTGGGTCTGTTCCACCGGGGTCTGACGGGTAAAGAGCGAAACGCCGACCAGCAGCCCGGCGTTGACCAGCATGCTCCACAGCAACGCGTGGCTGTAGATATCGAAACCATCCAGGCCGAACAGCATATAGGGCCGCAGCCACTCCAGGCCGAAGGGCCCCTGGGTGAGGAAGGTATCGTCGAGCCAGCCGGACTGGGCAAAGCCGGGTAGCAGCAGGGTATAAAACCAGACCACGAAGCCGGCCAGCAGACCCAATGAGGCACCGAGGCGTGTTGCCCCGCGCCAGTACATGCCGATCAGCATGGCCGGAGCGAACTGGCTGGCCCCCACAAACGACACCAGACCGATGGTGACCAGGCTGTAGGAGTCACCGATCAAAGCGTGATAGAGATACCCCATCAGCAGGATCAGCACGATGGCGATACGGCGAATGCCCAGCAGCCACCCGGCCAGCTCTCCCTGGGAGCTTAAATGCAGATGCTTGGATCGCAGCAGTAGTGGCATCACCAACTGGTTACTCACCATGGTCGAGAGAGCGATTGTCTCGACGATTACCATACTGGTCGCCGCGGAGAGCCCGCCGATAAAGACCAGCAACGGAATGCCGTCCATGCCGGCGGCGAGCGGCAGGGTCAGCACCAGGCTGTCGGGATCGCTATTCCCCATGGGCAGCAGCACTCCGGCCATGGCAATGGGGATCACGAACAGATTGATCGCCACCAGGTAAAGCGGGAACAGCCAGCTGGCACGGGTGAGGTGACGCTCGTCGACGTTCTCCACCACCAGCACCTGAAACTGGCGCGGCAAGGTAAGAAACGTCAGGAAGGCCAGCACCAGGGTGCCCACCCAGCCCACGGCACCACCGGGGACGGCCTCCAGGCTCAAGGCGCTGACCAGCTCGGGGGTATCCGCTACCTGGCGAAACAGATCCGCGGGACCATTGAACAACACAAAGACGACAAAGATGCCGACGGTGAGAAACGCCACCAGCTTGACCAGCGACTCAAAGGCAATGGCTGCCACCATGCCTTCATGGCGCTCACTGGCGTCCAGGTGACGGGTACCGAACAGGATGATGAACACCGCCAGCACCAGCGCCACCCAGAACGATTTGTCGATCCAGAACGCTTCCTCGGCCAAGCTTAGCTCGGGTGGCTGAGGATAGTTGACCAGTACTGCATGGCTCAGGGTGATCGCCTTGAGCTGCAAGGCGATATAGGGTGTGGTGCAAATCAGCGCAATCAATGCAACCAGCGCGCCGAGGCTGGAGCTTTTGCCGTAGCGAGCACTGATGAAGTCGGCAATCGAAGTGATGCGCTGGGTACTGGCGATTCGCACCATCTTGCGGATCAAGAGCGGCGCCAGCAGCATGGCCAGCGTAGGGCCCAGATAGATGAGCAGAAAACTGGGGCCGAATTCAGCGGCTCGCCCGACGCTGCCGTAGAAGGTCCAGGCGGTGCAATAGACGGCAATGGAGAGCGCATAAACGGTAGGTGAACCGATCACCGAACGGCCTTGCTCGGCACGCCGGTCGCCCCAGGCGGCAATCACGAAGAGCAGTGCCAGATAGCCGAAGGCAACAGTGAGAACGAGCGGATCGGTTCTCATGCTCAGCGCTCCTTGTGGCGGTGCTCCAGCAGCCAGGCGGCCAGGCCGATCACCACCGTCCATACGGCGAACAGGTAGAGCGGTAACCAGGAGAGACCCGCGCTGGGCGGGCGATCCACAATCACCACCAGAGGGGGGGAAAAGAGCAGCGCCGCCAGCATTACCAGGGCAATAAGTCGAGCCTGACGGTTAGGGGCAGTCATGAGCAAGCATCCTCCTTCCGGTCAAAGGCACTCGCCTGGAGCGTCAGCGCTTGTTCCAGGGTGTCGATCCCCCGTGCCTCAAGACGTTTGAGCAGCGCCAGCCATAGTTCGGCAGTGACCCGCGCATCCCCCAGGGCCGTATGCCGGGTTCCCGGTGGGAAACTCAAGCCGTAGCGCTCCGCCAGGGTATCCAGGTCATGGCCGTCGAGGCTCTCATCCAGGGCGCGGGAGATCAGCAGGGTATCAAGAACCGGCATGCTAAGCGCCGTACCGCTTGCCTGCAGGGCCCGCAGGTCGAAGGAGGCATTGTGCGCCAACAGCACCGCATCACCAACATAATCACGAAAACGGGGCAGCACCACGGCCAGCGGTGGTGCGCCTGCCACATCATCATCGGTGAGACCATGGATCGTTGTGCTGGCGGGCGAAATCGGCCTGCCGGGGTCGATGCGCATGTCGAAGCTATCGCTGGCCAGCAAGCGGCTATTGACGATGCGGCAGGCGCCAAGGCTGATGGCGGTATCACCGCGACGTAAATCCAGGCCGGTCGTCTCAGTGTCAAATGCGACCACCTCCAGCGCCCGCAGCGGACAGCGTGCCAGCTCGGCATCCGGTGGCGGCAGTTGGGCGATGCCGAAATCGTGAAATTCGGGACGCGGTGGCAGTTGGTCGGGCGGCGCACCAACTCGCTCTATTGCGGGTAACGGCAGACGCAGGCGGGCATATCGGCCGTCGGCATCGGCCAGGCTCCAGGCGTCGCTGGCATGCTGGCGCAGTAAGTCACTGACACGCGGTGCCAGTGGCAGTGCTTCTAGGCGCAACTCGCTCCAGGTAGCGAACTCGCGCTGCGGTACCGGCCGGCCAGGCCAGACAAGATCAAGATAAACACGACGGTTGCCCAGCAGCACCTCGCCTTCGAAATGGTGGGTTCCCGTGTGGGTGGCGAGTTGTGCCAGCAAGGTTTCCAGCATTACCAGTAAGCCCGGTGCGTCGCCTTTGAACCAAGCCGGAATGCCGATGGGAATGACCCGAATGGTGCGTTCAGCAAGGCGCTCGTTGAGCGATTGCCAAAGGTCGTTGGACCACAGGGGGACCAGCCGCTCTCCCTGTTGTTGCATGGCCTCTATCAACTGGCTTAGCTTCTCGATCTCCTCGCTCAGGGCATGGCTCTCTTCTGCGACTACCGCCTCCAGTCGCTGACGCAGGGAGTCATCGATAGCGGGAGCGAAGCGTGCGCTGGCGAGGGCCGCGGTGGCACTGGTGAGGCTAGCACTATGCTGACGCAACGGTGCCATACGCTCAATGAGACCGGCGCGAGCGCCCATTTCACTGTTCCAGGCGGCGGTGGCATCGGTCAGGGTTAGTAGAGTTTCACCATTGCTATGAGGGACGCGGCGTAGCGTGACGTGTAACCAGCGTTCACCACCCGGTATCAACAGCTCGCGCGGTGCACCCTCTGCGGGCAGGTGGTTAAGCGAGTCCTGCAGGCTTGCTACCGGTAATAAGGTGTCCAGCCGCTTGCCTAGGCCAAGGCCGGGATGGTCCTCAAACAGGACTTCCGCTGCCTGGTTGAACAGCAGCAAACGACGATGGTTATCACATAGCAGCAGGGGTGTGTCGAGCACCTGCAGCAGGGTTTCGAGCTCCTGGCGTATGCGCGCGGCACTACGCGCCCCCTCGACGTGGGCGGTGGCCAGGCGCGTCCGGTCGCTACGCCAGGCGTCGCGTACCCGCATCAGATCGGGGCCCAGGCCACTCAGCCAGCCTGCCGGCGGATAGTCGTCACGCGCATCGGGGTTGGCCACCAGGCGGGCCAGCTGAACCTGTAAGTGACGCAGGGGAGTGAACAGCATACGTTCAAGCAGCAGTCCGACCAGGAAAATCGTACCTCCGCCTGAAAAACAACCCAGCCAGAGCGCAATGCGTGCAAAGCCGGTAGGCTGGAACAAGCTATCGAGCCAGGCGGCAAAGATCGCACCCCCAAAGACGCTGACGATACTGAGCATCAGCCACAGGCCGATAAGACGATGACGCTTGGGCAGTTTGCTCCCTAACATCCTGCCTTCTCCATCACGTTCCCTCAGCGAGCAGCGCCTGTACCTTCTCGACCAGCGCCTGTGTCGAGAACGGCTTGGTGACATAGTCATCGGCTCCAAGCGCCAAACCTTTTTCCTTCTCCACCTCGCGGCCATGGGCGGTCAGCATGATGATCGGGAGCCTGGCGTAGAGCGGCTCTTGACGCAGCTGTTCCAGCACGTCGAAGCCGCTGATACCCGGCAAGCTGATATCGAGCAGAATCAGGTCTGGCGGAGCGGCCTCCACCTTGGCGAGCGCGGTAACGCCATCCTCGGCAGTTTCCACCTCAAAGCCGGCCTGCTGCATCAGGAACTCCAGCGACAGCACGATGTTTGGTTCATCGTCTACCACCAGCACCTTGGCCATGGATGACTCCTCTACGTACTTTTAACGTACTTATATTTTATTAACAGCTTAACGTGGCGTATCCCGGTTATTACCGGTGCGCAAATACTTGGGCCCCAATGGACCCAGCCATAACCATACTTGAAGGAGGATGAGCAGGGGTAGCAACCAGACCGGAGCCCCCGTGGTCTGGGCCAGCAAAAAAAAGATCACATAAGCTGTCAGGCCTGCCACCAGGCCCACTAGGGTATAAACGTGGGCACGCTCCTCGCGCGACCGGCGTACCAGACGGAACAGCAGGCCGATAAAGGCACCGAAAGCACCGGCCAAAGAGATATGGAGAATAATGGTTTGCATAAAAAACACCTACTGTAGCTTGCCGCCAGCCTAACGCGTGGCGGGCGCGGCGGCTGTACGACCTTGGGGGGTGACCTTTTGCATGGACACCTCATAATGCGACACCTTGCGGCTACGACTTTAGGTGTAAGTTAACTGAAGTGTTGAACTAAAGGGGTGGACTTGTTGCCGGCTGCTGCGCATTCTTTCCAGGCTGGTTAAAGCATTACCTGGCGAAAGGGGGAGCGCTGAAAATTACCTGTTTCAGCATTGGCCCTCCCGGTGTTGCGCGAAACATGCGAACGCTTAAAAAGACTAACAACTTCCTTTAGCAAGGAGTCGTCCAACAATGAGTGCCATTATCCTGCTCATCTTGGGTCTCGGTGGAATGGTCGCGGGGTATCTCGTGTATTCCCGTTTCATCGCAACCCGTATTTTTCGTCTCGACCCTGACTTCAAGACACCCGCACATGAGTATGAGGATGGCGTCGACTTCGTACCCAC
>DXFC01000065.1 GCA_019114645.1 Candidatus Halomonas stercoripullorum | reverse complement strand
AGGCGGATGTCGACCGTGCCGTGTCTTCAGCCTGCGAGGGCCAGCGTCACTGGGCCGCCATGACCGGGATGGAGCGCGGGCGCATTCTGCAACGTGCCGTCGCCCTGCTGCGGGAACGCAATGATGAGCTGGCGGAGCTCGAAACGCGCAATACCGGCAAGCCCATCAGCGAAACCGCCAGTGTCGATATCGCCACCGGCGCCGATGTGCTCGAGTACTACGCCGGCCTCGCCCCGGCCATTGAAGGTACCCAGATTCCGCTGCGCGAATCGTCGTTCGTTTATACCCGCCGCGAGCCGCTTGGCGTGATCGCTGCAATCGGCGCCTGGAACTACCCGCTGCAGATCGCCTGCTGGAAAGCCGCCCCGGCACTGGCCGCCGGCAACGCCGTGGTATTCAAGCCCAGCGAAGTCACGCCGCTTTCGGCCATGAAACTGGCCGAAATCCTTACCCAGGCGGGCCTGCCCGACGGCGTGTTCAACGTGGTTCATGGCGACGGTCGGGTGGGGCAAATGCTGACCCGGCACGAAGGCATCGCCAAGGTCTCGTTCACCGGCGAAGTAGGCACCGGCAAGCAGGTCATGGCAGCCGCAGGAGGCTCCACGCTGAAAGGGGTGACCATGGAGCTGGGCGGCAAATCACCGCTGATCATTTTTGCCGATGCCGATCTGGAGCGCGCCGCCGATGCCGCGATGATGGCCAATTTCTACTCCAGCGGCCAGGTCTGCACCAACGGCACCCGGGTGTTTGTCGCCCGCGAAGTGAAGAGCGCCTTTGAAGAGAAGATCATTGAACGGGTGACGCGCATTCGCGCCGGTGACCCCCTCGACCCCAACGTCAACTTCGGCCCTCTGGTGAGTTTCGACCATCAGGCCAAGGTGCTTGGCTACATCGCGCTGGGCAAAAAGGAAGGCGCCCGGATACTGGCGGGTGCAGACGCCTGGAACCAGGGGGACTTTGCGGCGGGTGCCTGGGCCGCGCCTACCGTCTTTACCGACTGCCACGACGATATGCGTATCGTGCGCGAGGAGATCTTCGGCCCGGTCATGGCAATTCTCGACTTTGCGGACGAAGAGGAGCTGATTCGTCGCGCCAACAATACCCATTATGGCCTGGCTGCCGGCGTGTTTACCGAGAACCTGGCCCGGGCGCACCGCACCATTCACCGCCTCGAAGCGGGTATCTGCTGGATCAATACCTGGGGCGAGTCGCCGGCCGAAATGCCGGTGGGGGGCTACAAGCAGTCCGGTGTGGGCCGCGAGAACGGCATCGAAACACTGGCCCACTACACCCAGACAAAATCGGTGCAGGTGGAAATGGGACCTTTTGAGTCGGTGTTCTAGAAACTGCGAAGCCAGCCAACGGAACCGCTCGGGCTGATTCGTCGACAAGCCTGCGAAGAGGCGCTGTAAACCCATCCCTGGGCGCTACCTACGCCACCCTGGCGTAGGACCTCTTCTTCGGCTTGTCCCCGCCGCCCCTCGCTACAGGAG
This sequence comes from Candidatus Halomonas stercoripullorum, assembly GCA_019114645.1. Classification (GTDB taxonomy): domain Bacteria; phylum Pseudomonadota; class Gammaproteobacteria; order Pseudomonadales; family Halomonadaceae; genus Halomonas; species Halomonas stercoripullorum. Next base: position 2,127 of record DXFC01000065.1, on the reverse strand, counting down.
CCGATACTTCGGTGCATTCAAGCAGGGCCCTGCTGTCGCGTTACCAGTGAGAGAGGTTATGACCCAGATTCGTGAATTTGATTATGTGATCATCGGTGCCGGTTCCGCCGGCAACGTCCTGGCCGCGCGCCTTACCGAGGACGCCAACGTCAGCGTGCTGCTGCTGGAAGCCGGTGGCCCGGATCATCGCTTCGATTTCCGTACCCAGATGCCCGCCGCCCTCGCCTATCCGCTGCAGGGCAAGCGCTATAACTGGGCCTTCACCACGGATCCTGAACCCCACATGAACCACCGCCGCATGGAGTGTGGACGCGGCAAAGGACTGGGCGGCTCCTCACTGATCAATGGCATGTGCTATATCCGCGGCAATGCCCTGGACTATGAGGGCTGGGCCGATAGGCCCGGGCTCTCGGACTGGCGCTATGCCGATTGCCTGCCCTACTTCAAGAAAGCCGAAAGCCGTGATATCGGTGCCAACGACTATCATGGCGGCGACGGCCCGATCAGCGTGGCCACGCCCAAGGAGGGCAACAACGAGCTGTATCGCGCTTTTGTCGATGCGGGTGTACAGGCAGGTTATTCCGAAACCGAAGACGTCAATGGTTATCGGCAGGAGGGCTTCGGCCCCATGGACCGTTTCGTCACGCCCAAGGGGCGGCGCGCCTCCACCGCGCGGGGCTATCTCGATCAAGCCAAGGGCCGCGACAATCTCACCATCGAGACCCACGCCACCACCGATGTCATCGAATTCGAAGGCAAGCGCGCCGTGGGGGTGCGCTACCTGCATCGCGACCAGGCCCGGCAGGTGCGGGCACGTCGCGAGGTGCTGCTATGCGCCGGTGCCATCGCTTCGCCGCAGATCCTGCTGCGCTCGGGGGTGGGCAACCCCGATCATCTGCGCGAGTTTGATATCCCGGTGGTACATGACCTGCCCGGGGTCGGTGAGAACCTGCAAGACCACCTGGAGATGTATATCCAGTATGAGTGCAAGCAACCGATTACCCTCTATCCGGCACTGAAGTGGTTCAACCAGCCGAAAATCGGTGCCGAATGGCTGCTGCGTGGCAGCGGGGTCGGCGCCAGCAACCAGTTCGAGTCATGCGCTTTCATTCGCACCCACGATGCCGTGCCGTGGCCCAACCTGCAGTACCACTTCCTGCCCATCGCCATCAGCTATAACGGCAAGAGCGCAGTGCAGGCGCATGGCTTTCAGGCTCACGTGGGTTCGATGCGCTCGGAAAGCCGGGGGCGCATCCGCCTCACCTCGCGGGACCCGAAAGCGGCCCCCAGTATCCTGTTCAACTACATGTCCACCGAGAAGGATTGGCAGGAATTTCGCGACGCCATCCGGCTAACGCGCACCATCATTGCCCAGCCCGCCATGGATGCCTATCGTGGCCGTGAAATCTCGCCCGGGGCCGAGGTGCAAAGTGATGCGGAAATGGATGCTTTCATCAAAGCCAATGCCGAGACCGCTTACCACCCTTGCGGCAGCTGTCGCATGGGTGAAGATGACGATGCCGTCGTCGACGGCCAGGGCCGGGTCCATGGCCTGGAAGGGCTACGTGTGGTCGATGCCTCGCTGTTTCCAGTGATCCCCACCGGCAACCTTAATGCCCCCACCCTGATGCTGGCCGAGAAAATCGCCGACCGCATCCGCGGACACGAGCCCCTGCCACCCTCCAACGCGGCCTACTACGTCGCCGGCGATAGCCCGGCACGTGGCACCCCCGTTCGCCAACAGGACTGAAGTCAGCGTATGCTTTCCTTTGCGCCCCGCCTGTGCGGGGCGCCGTCATTTACGACCAACACCCGCTAGTCAGTGGCTGAATGATAGGCTAGGCTGTCAAATTCAAACGACCGTTCCAAACGAACCTATGGGAGCGCTGCATACATGCTCACCCTGATACTTCTTGTCGCCACCATCGTTGGCCTGTTGGTACTGATGCGCCGCGAGGCAGGTGCGGTACCGATCCTGATTCTGCTTGGCGTGCTTGGCCTGGTGGGCCTGCTGCTGGAGGCTGCCGTTCTGGGAACCCTGCTACTGCTCGGTGCGGTGGTGGTGGCCGTGGCCGGCCTGCCGGCGCTGCGTATCCGCTGGCTCACGCCGCGCCTGTTCGCCATGTT
>DXFC01000064.1 GCA_019114645.1 Candidatus Halomonas stercoripullorum | reverse complement strand
ACCTTGGCGCCGTTTCGGGCCAGTTCGATGGCTTCAGCATAGGAGAGGTGCATGAGTTGGAGGGCATTGTCGCAACGCTCCGGGTCGGCATTGAACAGGCCTGGCACATTCTTCCACAGCACTACCTCATGGGCATCCAGGCAGTGAGCGAATATCGCCGCGCTGAAATCCGAGCCTTCGCGGCCCAGGGTGGTGGATTCGCCATTCTCGCTACCGCTGATAAAGCCCTGGGTCAGAATGACTGACTCGTTATCCATCAGGCGCTTACGAATGGCATTGGTCGTTGCGGCCCAATCGAGATTGGCGGCTTGGTAGCAAGCATCGGTGCGCACCAGTTCGCGAGCGTCATGCCATTCGGTGGCCATCCCGCAGTGGTTGAGCCAGGCGGCCACCAGCGTGGTGGAGATCAGTTCGCCATAGCACACCGTCTGGTCGTAGTGCTTGGCGTAGCTCTCCTGATGGTATTTGCGGTGCTGTTCATCCAGCTCATGGAATAGCGCGTTGACCTGCTCGGCGGGTGAGTCTGCAGCATCTCCGAACAGTGCCTCGGTGACCTCGCGATATTCCGCCTGGAGTGCCTCGAAACACTCCCGATAGGTGTCGGCCTGGCGCTTGTCGCGGGCGGCGGCGAGCAGGGCTTCCAGCTTGTTGGTGGTCTTGCCCATGGCCGAGACTACTACAACCAGCGGACGCTCTTTGTACTGGTCTATTAGAGGCGCCAAGTGGCGTATGGCATCCGCATCCTTGATCGAGGCTCCGCCGAATTTGAATACTGTCGTCATGGGTAGCCCTCCCTGGCTGGTTGGTAACGAAATGGCTTAGCTCAAGCGTTCTTTATAGGCCTCATAACCGAAGGTTTTCACTGTGCGCACCTCGCGGCTTGTGGCATCCACCCGGCAGATCGACGGCAGGCGGATGCCGTTGAAGGTGGTGGTCTTGACCATGGTGTAGTGGGCCATGTCGGTGAACACCAGGCGGTCGCCAATCGCCAGCGGCTTGTCGAACGAATAACGGCCAATCACGTCACCGGCCAGGCAGGTGGTGCCGCCCAGACGATAAGTGAAGGGCTTTTCCCCCGGCTCGCCGGCACCGATGATTTGGGGTCGGTAGGGCATCTCCAGCACGTCGGGCATATGCGCCGTTGCCGAAGTGTCGAGAATGGCATTGGTGCCGTCATTCTCGACCAGATCGAGCACCGAGCAGACCAGAAAGCCGGTATTGAGCGCGATGGCTTCACCGGGTTCCAGATAGACGGTGAGGTGTGGGTGACGCTCACGGAAGCCGCGAATCACCCGCACCAGACGCTCAATATCGTAGTCGGCACGGGTGATATGGTGGCCGCCACCGAAGTTGACCCAGCGCAGCCCGGCCAGATAGCGACCGAACTTCTCCTCGAAGGCCGCCAGGGTAGATTCCAGATCGTCGCTGTTCTGCTCGCACAGGGTATGGAAGTGGAGTCCTTCGAGCCCTTCCATCACTTCCGGTGTCAGATCCGCAGCTCGTGTGCCGAGCCGTGAGCCCGGCGCACAGGGATCATAGAGTGCCACGGAGCCGGTGGAGTGCTCCGGGTTTACCCGCAAACCACAGGAAACCTGGCGCGGCGCTGCCGCGATGGTTTCGCGGTAGCGCTGCCACTGGCCCGGTGAGTTGAAGCTGAGGTGATCGGCATATTCAAGCACCACCGACATCTCTTCCGGTGTAAAGGCCGGCGAGTAGCAGTGCACCTCGCCGCCGAAGGTCTCCGCGCCCAGACGTGCTTCATCCTGCCCGCTGGCGGTGATGCCCACCAGGTACTGTTTCACCAGCGGGAAGGTGTCCCACATGGCGAAGCCCTTCAGCGCCAGCAAGATGCGCGCGCCACTATCCTCCTGGACCTGCCGTAGCAGTTCCAGGTTATTGTGCAGCAGCGCATCGTCGACTACATAGGCCGGCGACGGACAGGCGTGGATATCGAAGCCGGGACCCGTCATGCCAGCGGGTCATGATCAGGATCGAGTTCGACCACTTGCCACGGCAGGCCCATGTCACCGATACGTTCCATGAAGGGATCGGGATCGAGCTGCTCGACGTTGAACACGCCGCTGCCCTTCCAGATACCTTCCAGCATCAGCATGGCACCAGTGACCGCCGGCACACCGGTGGTATAGGAGATCGCCTGGGACTGCACCTCGGCATAGCACTTCTCGTGGTCGCAGATGTTGTAGATGTACACCTTGCGCCGCTTGCCGTCCTTGATGCCATCGGCAATGATGCCGATGTTGGTCTTGCCCTTGGTCCGCGGTCCCAGGGAAGCCGGGTCGGGCAGCACCGCCTTGAGGAACTGCAGGGGCGAGATTTCGCAATCGCCCACCTTGATCGGTTCAATGCTGGTCATGCCAACATTCTCCAGCACCTTCAGGTGAGTGATATATTTTTCCGAGAAGGTCATCCAGAAACGAATCCGCTCCAGGCCCTTGATGTTTTTGCTCAGCGATTCGAGTTCTTCATGGTAGAGTAGGTAGATATCCTTCTCGCCGATGCCGTCGAAGTCGAACTTGCGCTTCTCGGCCAGCGGCGGAGTCTCTACCCACTCCCCCTTCTCCCAGTAGCGCCCATTCGCGGTAATCTCGCGAATGTTGATCTCCGGGTTGAAGTTGGTGGCAAAGGGGTAGCCGTGATCGCCACCGTTGGCATCGAGAATATCGATGCGGTGGATCTCGTCGAACAGGTTCTTCTGCGCGTAGGCGCAGTAAATATTGGTCATGCCGGGGTCGAAGCCGCAGCCCAG
>DXFC01000063.1 GCA_019114645.1 Candidatus Halomonas stercoripullorum | reverse complement strand
GCAGCGCTTGCGCCCAATGCTGGCACGTGCGTCCGCTTCACGCTTGAGCTCGGTCCATAACGCCTCGTCGTGTTGCGCCCAGCCATGGAAGCCAAAGCGTACCCGGTTCAGGTTGGGCGCCATGTCTGCCGCCATCAATGCCGCCTCGATCAACAAGGTACCGGCACCGCATAGCGGATCGACCAGTGCCTCACCGTTACGCAAGCGTTGCAGCCAGCCGGCACGCATCAACAGAGCCGCCGCCAAATTTTCCTTGAGCGGAGCGTGTCCCACGTCGCGCCGATAGCCACGCCGGTGCAAGCTATCCCCGGAAAGATCAACCCCCAGCGTCAGCCGCCCTCGATGCAGGTGCGCATACAGTCGCAGATCGGGGCGCTGCAGGTCGACACTGGGGCGCTCCCGGCCTGCTGCCTGGATCTCATCGACCACACCATCCTTGACGATCTGGGCACCGAAGCGAGTATGGCGAACCTGCTCACTGCGACCGTGAAAATCCACCGCCAGGGTGGCTCCAGGGCGCAGGTGTCGCGCCCATTTCACGCCGGCAACCGCATTGCGCAGTGCTTCGGGCTGCTCAATCCCTTCTTCGCGTAGCAGGCAAAGCACAATACGGTTAGCCAGCCGTGACCAAAGGCAGGCGCGATAAGCGACCTCCAGGCTGCCATGAAAGTGCACACCGGCTACCGTCGTCTTGTACGTCTCGGCACCCAGGGTGTGTAGCTCTTCGGCCAACAGCTCTTCCAGCCCACGGGGACAAGTCGCCAGAAAAGCCTGCTTTGGATGTTGCGTTGACTCACTCATGTGGCATTCCCGCCCCCTTTGGCCGGATGTATATTCAATGCATTACGAAGTTGTTTCGTGCAGATGAAGAATCATGGTCGACAAGGCCTACGTGATAGGCTATGAATGATGGGGAGTAGCTACTGTAAAGCAAGACGCATGCGTTCCACTTGCAGGTCATGACTGACTCTGCCTGACCCTCGCTTTGCCATCACAATCACGTCGAAAAGGAGATGTCATAAACAGAGGTATGTTGGCTAAAGCGAACCGGTGAACGTCGGGACTTGCATTTCGCATGTCTCAAAATGGTACCTTTACAAGAGGTCATCCGATGAAAAGACAGAAACGTGATCGCTACCAACGCGCCTATCTTCATGGCTACAAAGCTGGTGTTTCCGGGCGCTCCCGCGACGACTGTCCTAGTCAGGATGTCAATATACGTGAATATTGGATGAGCGGTTGGCGTGAAGGTCGAGGTGATCAATGGGCCGGCATGACGGGTGTTTCCGGCATTCACAAAAACCCGATGGTATTGTAAACCTCTTCTATTCACCATACGCCTCATCACCCGAGCAGGCGGTGAAGCATCACCAAGCCCGTGTCCAGGCACGGGCTTTTTGATCGCTCTCTTTTCTTGCCATTCGCCCCGGCTCGCCTTGCTACCACCCACTTGTTGGCTTCACTCCAAACCACGATAAGCCTTCAACGTTGCCGCGCACTCTCCCACCAGTGCCGGGCCGCGATAAATAAAACCGGTATAAAGCTGCACGAGATCGGCACCCGCTTCCAGCTTGGCTCGCGCCGCTTCACCTGAATCGATGCCCCCCACGCCGATAATCGGCAGTTGGGGCAAGTGACGGCGCAGGGCACGAATCACCTGGCTGGAAGCCTCAAACACCGGGCGGCCGGAAAGCCCGCCCTGCTCATTGGCATGGGGCAAGCCAACTACCGCATCTCGTGCTATCGTGGTATTAGTAGCAATGACTGCATCCATTTCATTGGTGGCAATGCTGGTGGCTACCAGACCCACTTCCTCTTCGCTCATATCCGGAGCGATCTTGACCGCCAGTGGCACCCGCCGGCCGCTGGCCTGATCCAGACGACTCCCCGCTTCGCGCAGGGTACCCAGCAGCGCATCCAGGTGCTCACCAAACTGCAGGTTACGCAGCCCTGGCGTGTTGGGCGAGGAGATATTCACCGCCACATAATCGGCATGGGCATGAACTTTCTCCAGACACAGCAGGTAATCCTCGACTGCATGCTCCACCGGCGTGGTCAGGTTCTTGCCAATATTGATACCGATCACGCCATCAAAACGAGTCGCCTTGACCCTCTCAACCAGATGCTCAACTCCGGCATTATTGAAACCCATGCGGTTGATGATCGCGCCACGCTCCGGTAAACGAAACAGTCGCGGCTTGGGGTTACCCTCCTGGGGCCTGGGTGTCACGGTGCCCACCTCGACAAAACCGAAACCCAGCGCACCCAGCGCATCAAGATGGTCCGCATTCTTGTCCAGACCCGCCGCCAACCCCACCCGGTTGGGAAAACGCAACCCCATCAGCTCTACCGGATCATCGATTCGCTTGCCACCCAGCCGCCCCGCCAGCTTCAGGCGATGAGCCAGATCCAGAGCGGTGAGCGCATGGCCATGGGCAGTTTCCGCATCAAGGCGAAACAGGATCGAACGGGCAAGCGCGTACATGGCATCTCCTGGCGGGACGAATAACGAGGCTGGCGGATTATAGCAGCACTCTATTACCAAGACGACGATGCCCAAGACGCCCCATCCTGCCGGATGGCAGGGTGGGGCGAGGCCGGTTATTACGAGACGTCAATTCTCACGGTTGCTTTCAGCCAATTCGATCAACTCACGCACCGCCACCGCGAACAGCGGGAAGCTTGCCTGACTACCGCCGCGTACCTCGGCAATCAGGCCACACCAACGCTCATGCAGCGAGGCATGGTCGGCCAGCCAGCGGTCGACACCCTCGCCGGCATCGCCTTCTTGCCCGGTTTTGAGCACCCCCAGGGTCAGCGCCAGCTGCTGGCGATTGATATCATCGCGGAAGGTTTCGCGAGCCTGGGCTTGCCAGTTGTCACGCACCTCAAGGTTGCTGACTTGCTGAATCATCCAGGGCAGCTCGAGACGACTGCCCACCTCGAAGAATACCTCCGCGACACGCTGCGGTTGTGCTCCAGCCTGGCGAGCGGCTTGAATAATACCCAGCGCGTTATACAGGCTACTTGAAGCCGCCACCGTGGCGGCCAGCTCTTCGGGCACGCCGGCAGCCAGCAAGTCGTCTCGCTTGCGCTCCCACAGGCTACGCTCTTCACCCTGCAGCAACTCACCGATTCCCTGCTGCAACTGGGCGACATGCGGGGCGAAGCAGTCGATGGCTTCCTGGGTGGAGAGCTCCAGATGCTGACGCAGGAACCAGCGCGTGGTACGTCGTATCAGGCGCATCAGATCCAGCATCATGGCGTATTGCACCCGGCTTGGCACCTGATTGTCCAGCACCTCGATGCGCTCCCACAGATCAGCCAGCTGGAAGCTGTCACGGGCAACGATATAAGCACGGGCAATAGCCGCCGGCCTGGCACCGGTGGAATCAACCAGACGCCGCACGAAGACGATGCCCATGTGATTCACCAAATCATTGGCCACCTGAGTCGTTACAATCTCGCGCTTGAGACGATGGGTATACATTTCGTCAGGGAAACGTTCTGCCAGCATCTTGGGGAAGATACGTTCTACATGTTGCTGAATGTAGGGGTCATCGGGCACGTCGGAGGCCAGCACATCTTCCTTTAATGCACTCTTGGCGTAAGAGATCAGTACCGCGAGCTCGGGCAATAGCATGCCCTGGTCGCTGTTGGCCCGTTCCTGGAGCTCCTCGTTGGTGGGTAAAAACTCAAGCTCCCGGTCGAGTTGACCGGCCGCCTCCAATTCGTTGATAAAGCGTCGGTAGGGCCCAATGCCTTGGCAGGCCAGCAACTGGGACAAGTCCAGCGCCTGGGCCTGACGATAGTTGTCAAGAATGACCAGACGCGCCACCTCTTCAGTCATGTCGGCCAACAGCTGGTTACGTTGTTTGTCAGTCATGTCACCATGCTTGACCACGTCATCAAGGAGAATCTTGATGTTGACCTCATGGTCAGAACAGTTCACACCGCCGGCATTGTCGATAAAGTCGGTATTGATACGAATGCCCCGTGACGCAGCCTCCATGCGACCCCGCTGGGTGAAACCCAGGTTGCCACCCTCGCCTACGACGCGACAACGTAACTCGCCACCATTGATGCGCAGGCTATCATTGGCCTTGTCACCCACCTGGGCGTCGCTCTCTTCGCTGCCCTTGACGTAAGTGCCGATACCGCCGTTCCAGAGCAGGTCCACTGGCGCCCTGAGCAGTGCGCGGATTAGTTCGCTGGGCGTGAGCTGGTCGTCTTCAATACCCAGCACCTCTTGCATTTGCGGCGTGATCGCAATCGATTTGGCACTGCGTTTGAAGACGCCACCGCCGGTGGAGATGAGGTCAGGATCAAAATCTTCCCAGCTTGATCGTGGCAGCCGGAACAGTCGCTCTCGCTCGGCAAACGTAGCCGCCGCATCAGGCGTAGGATCGATGAAAATATGCAAATGGTTGAACGCGCCCACCAGGCGAATCTTGTCGGAGAGCAGCATGCCGTTGCCGAAGACATCGCCGCCCATGTCACCGATCCCCACGACATTGAACTCTTCTTCCTGAGTGTTCAAGCCAAGACTGCGGAAGTGCCCTTTTACTGATTCCCAGGCGCCACGGGCGGTAATGCCCATTTTTTTGTGATCGTAGCCATTGGCTCCACCAGAGGCGAAGGCATCACCTAGCCAGTGGCCGTATTCGGCAGAGATTTCGTTGGCAATATCGGAAAATGTCGCGGTGCCCTTGTCGGCTGCCACGACCATATAGGTATCATCATCGTCATGGCGCACCACATCCTTGGGCGGCACTACTTCGCCGTCAACCAGATTATCGGTGATATCAAGCAGCGCACGGATGAAGGTCTTGTAACAGGCGATACCCTCCTGCTGGATGGCCTCGCGATCCCCCCCCTCCGGCAAGCGCTTGCAAACAAAGCCGCCCTTGGCGCCTACTGGAACGATGACTGCGTTCTTGACCTGCTGCGCCTTGACCAGCCCCAGCACCTCGGTGCGGAAATCTTCCTGACGGTCGGACCAACGCAGCCCGCCACGGGCTACCTTCCCCCCGCGCAGATGCACCCCCTCGACCCGTGGCGAACAGACGAATATCTCATAAGCCGGACGTGGCTTTGGCATGCCGGTAATCTGGTCGGGTTCCAGCTTGTAGGCGATATAATCCTTGCAGCCACCCTCGGCGGTACGCTGATAGTAGTTGGTACGCAAGGTGGCCTGGATCATCTCCATGAAACGGCGCAGCAACTGGTCGTCGTTAAGGCTGGCAACACCATCAAGATGGCGGGTGATGCGCTCGCTGCAGGCGTAGAGTTCTCCTTCTTCAGGGCGCTGCGCTGGATCGAAACGTAGCTTGAACAGGGTTACCAGCTCACGCGTAATCTCGGAGTAATGAGCCAGGGTAGTGGCGATGTAATCTTGCGACATGCCAAAGCCGATCTGCTTCAGGTAGCGTGCATACGCCCGCAGCATGGCCACTTCACGCCAGTCCAGATTGGCGGCGATCACCAGCCGATTAAAGCCATCGTTATCGGCTTCACCCGCCCAGATGCGCTTGAATGCCTCGATAAAGGGTTCGCTCATCTGCTGCAGGTTGACTTCGGTAGCAGCGTGATGCTCCAGGTCAAAGTCGTGCAGCCAGTAATGCTCGCCGGATGTGACAATTTCGTAGGGCCGCTCACTGATCACACGCAGCCCCAGGTTTTCCATGACCGGCAACACATCGGAGAGCGGAATGGGGAGATCACGGTGATACAGCTTGAGGTTGACGCCACTGCTTTCTCCTTCCGCCAGCCGATAGAGCGTCATCGCCAGCGGTTCACCGGCATCCAGCTTGGCCAGTTGTTGCAAGTCGAATACG
>DXFC01000062.1 GCA_019114645.1 Candidatus Halomonas stercoripullorum | reverse complement strand
TGCACCACCCCTTCGCTCTCCCCTTCCATACCGTGCAGCAGGCAGTTCATCAGCGCCAGGCGGCGGGTGCCGGGTACCAGCTCGATGCCGGTGTAGGCTTTGGTGGCCTGAAAGGCTTTCTGGGCGGTGGTCAGGTCGTAGAGGTCGTCGGTCTGGCTTTTGATGTATTCGTGGGCGGCGATCAGAAACCCTGCCGTGCCCGCCGCCGGGTCCTGGATACGTTCGCCGGGTTGCGGTTTCAGGCAGCGCACCATGGTGTTGATCAAGGCGCGGGGCGTGAAGTACTGGCCAGCACCGGATTTGGTTTCGTTGGCGTTCTTCTCCAGCAGGCCTTCGTAGAGATCGCCCAGGCCATCCTTCTGGGCGCTGAACCAGTCGATCTGGTCCAGGGTCTTGATCATCTGTTCCAGGTGTCGCGGTTCGCGCAGGCGGGTCTGGGCATCGGCGTAGATGGCGCTGATCAGCGGGTCGTCGTGGACCAACCTGCCGTCACTGTTTCTGCCGGTGGAAAGGCTGAGCAGGATGCGTTTGTAGTCGTTGAGCAGATTGATACCGGATTTACCGTTCAGGTCGCTCCAGCGGCAACCTTCCGGTAGCGGGTGCCTCTTCAGGGTGCCGGCTTCGGTGTTCTCATGGACCATCTTGATGAACAGCAGCAGCACCAGCTCGGTGACGTAGTCGGAGTAGTTGATGCCGTCGTCTCGCAGAACGTCGCAGAGGTTCCAGAGTTTCTGGACGATATCGTTATTGCTCATAGAGATCCTTTGATGGGCGCGCACTCTTTTTCAGCGCCTCATGTATAGAAAATGGCGAAATCTTTGCACGTTACGGACGACATGTTAAGGAAAGCCGGTTTTCTATACATGTCGTCTGGGCTATGTTGAAAAAATGCCGAGAAATCGACATAGGTCGCCACTATTTCGAAACTATGTCGATGCGGTAAACATGGATTGATCAGGCACGCTCGGGCCACATCTGCTCGTTCAACTCCTCCAGCACCCTGTCCAGCTGCTCTCCCAGTACCTTGTCCATCTGCTTCGCGCCGCCGTCATCGGCGAAGCGCTGGTTGACGAACTCGCGGTCGATGATGACTTCGTGCACCAGTTGCTTGGCCAGGCGCTCCAGCCACTTGCGCTGGTTGGGGCTCCAACTGTGCCGGGTATAGATCCGGTCCATGGCTTCGGCCACGCGCTGTTCGAAGGGAATCAACGGCTCGCCCAGGGCGGCGCGGCGGATGTAGCCGATGATGCTGGCGGCGATGTCCTGGTTGGTCTGGTTACGTACAGCGCTCTGCAGGCGGACTTCGGAGTAACCGTGGTTGTCCAGCAGCAGTTTGACGTCGCGTAGCTGTTCGCGGGTGAGGTCGCGGGGGCGGTTGACCACTACAGCCAGGGCGGCGGAGTGGTTGAGCTGTTCATGAATGAAGCGGTTGAAGGCATCCAGGTAGTCTTCGGGGCGTTTATGCACGCCGTAACTCTGAGTGCGCTCAGTGATCTCGTCTTCGTGTTCGGAGATGATCGGCAGGTACTCGGTGCCAACCAACACCTTGATCTCCGCCAGTTGGTTCAGCAAGCCGCTGTGCTGACGCATAAACTCGGCCGCCTGGCGCGGCCCGAGTTGGCGCAGGTGGGTATGCAGGTGTTTGGGCTCCACACCCCAGCTCTGCTGCAGTTCATCCAGTTTTTGCTTCAGCTCAGGGCGGTTTTCGGCCTTGTTGTCGGCCTTGCGCAGTACCCGCATGAGTTTCTGGCTGAGCTGACTGAGCACCACATCGGCCTGGCTCTCTCCGGGTTGCTCGCCGGGGCTGTGGAGCGCTGTTTCCAGTTGTGCAGCGTCGGTGAGTTCATCCACCAGTTGCTCCAGGGTGATGTTGGGGTCTTTCACCAGGGGCGTCATGGTGTTCACGTCCTGCAGGGCGGCGTAGATATCGACCGGGTCGTAGATGCGAAACACGGTCTTGCCGATCTCATCGCTGCGGCGGGTGGCGCGGCCGATCATCTGTTCATAGAGGATGCGTGAGCGCACCCGGCGCATGAACACCAGGTTGCAGATGCGTGGTACGTCGATGCCGGTGGTAAGCAGATCGACAGTGATGGCGATGTTGGGGTAGCGCTCGTTCTTGTAGCGGCGGATGAGCTGGTCGACCTTGTCGCTCTGGCCGGTAATCTTGGCCACGGCGGCTTCGTTGTACTGGCCGTTGTAGAGGGCCTTGAAGGCGTCGTCCAGCAGGCGCTTGACCATGTCGGCGTGCAGGTCGGTGGCGCAGAAAATCAAGGTTTTCTCGTCGCCGAACGGGTCCAGTTCGTGCACCAGTTGCTCGCAAATCACCCGGTTGAAGTTTTCATTGATCACCCGGCGGTTGAAGGCGTCCACCTCGAAGTTGAGTTCGTCTTCCAGCTCGGTGGTGTCCACTTCTCCGGTGCGAATGTTGATGACCTCTACCGGTTTGCCCTTCTCGAAGGTGATGCCGTGCTTGGTGAGCAGGGTTTCGTAACGAATGGGTGGCTCATGGTCGATCAGCCAGTCATCCGCCACCGCTTCGCGGTAGGAGTAGGTGTAGACGGGTTTGCCGAAAATCTCGCTGGTGTGCTTGGCCGGGGTGGCGGTGAGGCCGATTTTCACGGCGTCGAAGTAGTCGAGTACCCGGCGGTAGCTGGAGAGGTATTGCGCGGCATCCCGGGTCGCCAGTTCACCTTCGGTCATCTCTTGATCCAGGGTGTAGCCCCGGTGGGCTTCATCCACGATGATGCAGTCGAACTGGTCGATGGGCGGTGGTTCGTCGCTCATGAAGATGCGTTTGACCATGGCCTGTACGGTGGCGACCTGTATGCGGGTCTCCGCTTCGGCGGCCATGTCGCCCAGCTCCGCCACGTTGTAGATCTCGCTGAGGCTATGGTTCTGCTCCAGCGGTGCCTCGTTGAAAGCATCGATTGCCTGCTGGCCCAGCGCGGTGCGGTCCACCAGAAACAGGATGCGGTGGAAGCGCTCGGCTTTTAGAAAACGATACATCAAGCCGATGATGGTGCGGGTTTTACCGGTGCCGGTTGCCATGGCCAACAGCGCGGTGCGCACTCCATGGGCCAGAGCGTTTTCGGTGGCAATAATGGCCTGCTGCTGGTAGTCACGCAGCTTCAGGTAGCCAAAAGGTTCTGCTCTCAGCAGTTTTTCGGCATTTTGTTTATCCCGCTCCAGCAGTTTCAGCAGGCCGCCCGGGGTGTGGAACTGCGGCAGCGCCCGGCGCAGGTTGCTGGGCTCGCGCACATCCCGGAACCAGGTACCGGACTGCTCGGCCAGTTGCGGTACATAGGGTCGGCCATTGCAGGAGTAGACAAAGGGCACGTGGTAATGGCCACTTTCATCGTCGGGCCAGGCGATGGTACGGCCCATCAATTCCCAGGCACCCACCAATGGAGCCTCGACTTTCAGCCCTTTGCTGTAACGCTCGGCCTGGCGGATTTTACCGGCGACATTGGTGTTTTCCTTCTTGGCTTCCACCACTGCGATGGGAGCGAGGCCCACAAACAGTACGTAATCGGCCCGGCCCCTGGTTTCATCGTGTTTAGTACCGCCATTGTGGTGCGTGGGCCATTCGGCGATGGCGCGGTAGCTGCCCTTTTCGGGGCGTGCGCCTTTCTGGAAGGTGATCTCCTGGCTGTCAGCTTCCCAGCCCGCCTCCTGCAATTGCTGGTCAATCAGAATGCGGGTGAGTTCTTCGTTGAGCACCAGAGTATCGGTAGCGGCTTTGGTTTGCTTGGCGACCTGTTGGCGCTGTTGATTAACGGTTTGCTCGCCCTGCTCCGTGAGCTGTTGCTGCAGCGTTTTGATTTTCTGCTCGTATACTTGCTGCTGCTGAATCAAGGCGTGTTCGTGTTGGCGAGCCTGTTCGGCCAGCGTCCGGGACTCTTCGTCCATGGCTAGGGCCAACGCTTCGTATTCGGCCTTCTCTTGTGCGATCAGCTGGCTGAGTTGCTGGCTGCTGTCCAGCTCCATATTGGCCTGCTGCAGATCGTGGCGGAGCTTTTCGATGTCGCCCTGGAGGCGGCGTAACTGGGCGCTTGGGTCGGCTGGCGGCACAAAAGGACCGGACTTAAAGCGGGTGCCGGTTTTGCCGAAAGAACGGTGAAACCAGATAGCCAGCTCACGCGCCACCTTCAGCCCGTTCATGGCTTCTTTATGCTGGGTGCGGAACTGGTGCGTGGCCTTGTTGCCCTCGACACGCAGAACGTGAAACAGCTCCCTGACTTGGGGGTCTAGGCGCAGCTCACGGTTGATGCGGTAGAGCAGGTCTGCCTGGCTGGTTTGCTCATCAAAGTTGAGTCCCGAGCGGGCTGCCAGATGCTGGGCCAACGCCTCGCCGAGTTGGCGCAGCTTAATCAGGGTGGTGTTGGGATCACTAGCAAAGGCATGCTCTGCGGCGGCACCCAATTGCACGAAGAGCTCATCATGCTCGGCGAGAAAACCGAAATTGGCAGAGGTATTGTTTTCCGGTACTTGCACCATGACTCCCCTTGGCCGCGAAAGCCGAATTCAAGCAAGTAAGTGCAGTGCCGCACGGGCGGCGGTCAGTGATGCACCAATGACATCCGTCGTTTGACAGCTTACCGCAAATGCCGACCCTGGGTTATTACCAGCTACTTGTTGCAGCGCAGGGTGCCGAAGGAGTCCGCACGGCATGTTGACCCATCCGAGCCCCTGATGGTGCCAAAGGAGTCGCTACGCCAGGAGTTTCCTTGGTTATCTCGCGTCGTACCAAAGGAGTCAGTGCGGTAGGTACTACCGTCTGAGCCCCGAGTCGTTCCGAAAGAGTCGGTACGCCAGGAGTTGCCGTGATTATCGCGGGTGGTGCCGAAGGAGTCCGTTCTATACGTCGTTCCGTCACTGCAGCGGGTAGTGCCGAACGAATCGGTTCGGCAGCTCAGGTTCGCGGCCGTAGCGGTACTGATGATGCTGAACAGAAAAACGATCAATGCAAGACTTGAGAGCTTCATACCCCTCTCCTCGTTAACTGTTTCCAAGCATGTACGCACGAAGCTGCCGCTCCTCTCGCATGACATAGAGAACGAGAACCCGCTTTTCATCCTCACGATAAAAAATGCGACACGGCGGCATCACTACTTCCCTGTATACGGAATTGGGTAGCTCCGGAGGAATACGTCCGGATTGAGGAAAATCTGCCAACCGCTCGGTCTTATCGAAAATGTCCTGGACCAGGTGACTTGCCGCAGCAGGATTATCCAGAGCAATATATTCAGCGATGGCTTCCAGTTCTTGCAGAGCGGGCTCCGTCCAGATTACTTCAGCCATTTACCCATTTTCTCCCTGGCCTCACTTTGACTGTACATTCTTCCCTCAAGTACAGCACGCTCTCCCCGTGAGAGCCCCTCAAGCAGCTCAAGTCGGCGCTGCATGAATTCGTAATCCTGAACATCGACGAGATATGCGGATGGCTGACCATGCTCTGTGATCAGTACCGGCTCCTTTGACGCATGCAGGTCTGCCAAAATTTTTGTCGCTTGGCGCTTAAGATTTGTCACAAGCTCAACTTTCATGGGCCCATCCTGATCCACCTTGAGAGTGACACTATAGTATCACAACAAGCACGCTACCCCACGTCGCCCAGCATGCTTTCCAGTTCGCTCTCGTTGACACCAAGCATCAGCAGGATGTTGCGCTGAGCAGCATTGAGGATGTGCTGGCGTTCTTGTTCACCAGGCAGGCTTTTGGCAATGGCCACGGCACCTACCAGTGAGGCGAGAATGGCGCGGGATTTATCAGCGATGACCTCGCGGTCGGGTTCGAAAGGAAGTTTCTTCAGGCGGCTCAGGGCGATGAGGCGGGTCTCCAGCATCTTCTTCATGCGCAGGTACGAGGCTTCGAACAGGCTGCGGATCTCGGCGTTTTCGTTTCCGATCTCGTTGAACAGCACCGACTCGGGCCCCGGCTTGTGTTTGCGCTCAAGTTCCTGGAGGTTCCAGCAGTTGGCCACCAGCTCCGTCAGGTGCTTAACCGAGAGCGGCCCCTTGACCAGCCGGGCCGCACGGCTGCTCTCCAGGGTCTCACGCACCGACGCAAGGTAGAGCGCTTCCTTCGAGGCGAAGTGCGCATAGAAAGCGCCATGGGTCAGCTTGGCCAGCTTCATGATCTGGCCGATAGAGACTTTCTCGAAGCCTTGGCGACTGAACAGCTCAATAGCTGATTTGAGAATGCGCTCCCGCGACTTGGCCTTCTGGTTTGTCGAGCAGGACATGGCGACCTCAGCGTTCCATACGCAATATTATCTTGATCATATCAATCCCGGTGCTAGCGTGGCACAACCCCAACTATTCAGGAAACTACCATGCAATCACCCCTCGTCATCACCGGCATGGGCATAATCAGCCCGCTCGGTTGCGGCGTCAAGGCAAGCTGGGAGCGCTTGCTTGCTGGCCGATCCGGTCTCTCCACAATCACCCAGTTCGATACCGGCGACCTGCCGATCAAGGTGGCAGGCTCGGTTCCCGGTATTGAAGAGGATCCGGAAGCCGGCCTCGACCCGGACCGCGTGCTGGATGCCAAGGAGCGCCGCAAGCTGGAGTTGTTCAGCCTATATGCCATGGCTGCCGCCGAAGAGGCGCTGACCCAAGCCAACTGGTTCCCGTCGAGCGATGCGGACCGGCAAGCCACCGCTACCATCGTGGGTTCCGGCATCGGCGGCTTTCCTACCATCACCCAGGCGCAAAACACCCTGTCAACGCGCGGCCACCGCCGGCTTTCGCCTTTCACCGTACCGGCTTTTCTGGCCAACCTGGCGGCTGGCAATGTATCGATTCGCTATGGTTTTCGCGGGCCAATGGGCTGTCCGGTCACGGCCTGTGCCGCAGGCGTGCAGGCCATCGGCGATGGCATGCGCATGATTCGCAGCGGCGAGGCCGACGTGGCCCTGGTGGGCGGCGCCGAGGCCTGTATCGATCCGTTGTCGCTTGCCAGCTTTCACGCCATGAAAGCCCTCTCCACTGAACAAGAGGACCCCATCAAGGCGTCGCGTCCCTTCGACCGGGCACGCAACGGCTTCGTTATGGGAGAAGGTGCAGGAATGTTGGTGATCGAAACCTTGGCCCATGCCGAGGCTCGCGGCGCAA
>DXFC01000007.1 GCA_019114645.1 Candidatus Halomonas stercoripullorum | reverse complement strand
AAACACAACACTGAGTTACAATAAGAGCAGTGACAGCTCACTTTAACGCCCCGCTTTTATCCACCATGGCTCATGGGCTGGCTTGCGTAAAGGTACCGTTGCGGCCATCGTGCAGCGCTTGATCGGTCTCGGGCATGGGGTTCATGACAACTGACGGTGGTAAAGATTGGCTCGTCGCGGAGTTGAAGACACCGTCGAAACGGGTGGGCCGCGGATATAATCTGGCATTCTAAGCCGTTTTTTTCGAAACTTGAGCGCATACGGACGAACGATCATCCGGGACAAAGGAGCGCGTACATGGGCCTGTTAATTGAAGGCGAGTGGCACGACCAGTGGTACGACACCAAGAAGCACGGCGGAGAGTTTGTGCGTGAGTCCGCTCAACTGCGTGATTGGGTCACGGCTGATGGCGCGCCAGGACCCGACGGCCAGCGTGCCGTGCCTGCCGAGGCGGATCGTTTTCACCTTTATGTGTCGCTGGCCTGTCCCTGGGCGCACCGCACCCTGATCATGCGCAAGCTCAAGAACCTGGAGAACGTGATAGGCGTTTCCTGGGTCAGCCCCTTGATGCTCGACCAGGGCTGGACCTATCACGAGGATGAGGGTGCCAGTGGCGATCCCATCAATGGTGCCGATTACCATCGACAACTCTATACGCTGACCGACCCGCGTTATACCGGCCGGGTTACAGTACCTGTGCTGTGGGACAAGCAAGAACGGCGCATCGTCAACAACGAGTCTTCCGAGCTGGTGAGAATTTTCAACACGGCCTTTGACGACTTGACCGGCAACCGGCTGGACCTCTATCCGGCAGACCTGCGCGAGACCATTGATGCCGTCAACGCCGATGTTTATGACCATATCAATAATGGCGTCTATAAAGCGGGCTTTGCTACCGAGCAGGCGGTTTATGACCAGCATGTCGTTGCGCTGTTTGAGGCACTCGACCGACTCGAAGCGCGATTGGCCAATAACCGTTATTTAGCCGGCGAGTGGCTGACCGAGGCGGATGTTCGTCTATTCACCACCCTGGTGCGTTTCGATGCCGTCTACCACGGTCACTTCAAATGCAACCTCAAGCGCATTGAAGATTACCCCAATCTCTCGAATTACCTGCGCGAGCTTTATCAGTGGCCGGGCGTGGCCGAGACGGTCAGCCTCGACCATATCAAGCAGCATTACTACTACAGCCACGACACCATCAATCCCACGCGTGTTGTGCCCCAGGGGCCGCTGCTTGACTTTGAACGCCCCCACGACCGCGGGCGTTTGGCAGGGCAGGGTGTCCGCCAGAAAGGTACCGTTGAAAGGACTAGCTATTAAGCAGGGCTCGATGTTAGTATGCGTGCTCCTCGCATGTGCTGACCCCGCCATCATGACGATTCGCTCCGTATGCCACGCATACGAGAGGCAATCACCGAGACCCGCAGCAACGCTGCCGCGTCCGAGATGTGTAGATGGAGCGCCACGAAATGCCGCCACCCGGCGACATCGGCGCAGAAAGGTCGCCAACGGTTTTGCCACCCTGGAGGGGGCAAGCCGGGTGCCAGGTGCGACCGGCGTCCCTCGATAATATGACCTGCCTGGTGCAAGTCATTCGGACCAGGTGACAGAGAAACCAGACTGTCCTGTGTTCCGTGTGTGCTGTATCGGGGATGCCTCAATGTGATTTGCCGGAGATCCCGGCCTACCAAGGTGTAATTGATGACCTCGACTTCTGTCGCTTCGCCGAGCTTCGGCGATCTTGCGCTGTTGCCTGCCGTTCTTGCTGCTGTTGAAACACTGGGCTACGCAACGCCTTCCCCTATTCAGATTCAGACGATCCCGGCCCTGCTGGAAGGCCGTGATGTACTTGGCCAGGCCCAGACGGGTACCGGCAAAACCGCCGCTTTCGCCTTGCCGCTGCTCTCGCGGCTGGAGCTGAGCCGGCGTGAAACCCAGGTGCTGGTATTGGCGCCGACCCGTGAGCTGGCCCAGCAAGTGGCTGTCTCTTTCAGCAAGTATGGCCAGGGCTTGCAGGGACTGGAAGTGGCCACCTTGTGTGGCGGTATGGAGTACCGTGATCAATTGCAGGCGCTTCGGCGCGGTGCCCAGGTCGTCGTGGGCACCCCCGGCCGGGTTATCGATCACCTGGATCGCGGTAGCCTCAAGCTTGAGGGCCTCAACGCCTTGGTGTTGGACGAGGCTGATGAGATGTTGCGCATGGGGTTCATCGATGACGTCAAGCGCGTTGTCGCCGATACTCCCAAGGATGCCCAGCGGGTGTTTTTCTCCGCCACGCTGCCGACTGAAATCGAGCGTATCGTCAACCGTTACCTGGTCGACCCGGTCAAGGTGGCGATCGAATCGCGTACCACCACGGGTGAGAACATCGAGCAGCGCCTGGTGCGTGTCGATGGCGGCGCCAAACTGGAAGCCCTGGCCCGTATTCTGGAAGTCGAGCCGGTGGATGCCGCTATCGTCTTTGTGCGCACCCGTGCCGCCTGTACCACGTTGATGGAGCAACTTTCCGCACGTGGCGTGAACGTGGCCAGCCTTTCCGGCGATCTGGATCAAAGCCTGCGTGAGCGGACTATCCAGCGGCTCAAGCGTGGCAAGGTCGATGTGCTGATCGCCACCGATGTGGCCGCTCGTGGCCTTGACGTGCCGCGTATCACTCACGTGATCAACTACGATTTGCCCCAGGACAGCGAAGCTTACACCCACCGTATTGGCCGGACTGGCCGTGCCGGGCGTACCGGTATCTCGATCACTTTCGTGGGCTACCGTGAAGGCCGCAAGGTGAGCTGGATCGAGCAAGCTACTGGCCAGCGCATGAGCGAAATGGCACTGCCCGACGAGAGCGCCATTCGTGCTCACCGCGACGAAGTTTTCCATCAGCGCGTTATCGCTCGCCTTGAGAGCGGTGCCGACGAGCAGCGTGCGCTGGTCGAGCGTCTGGTCGCTGAAGGCCACGATCCGCTTGAGCTGGCTTGTGCCTTTGCCGCCCTGGCACGTGCCGACGAAGCCCCTATCGGTCGTTTGCAGGCGCCGCGCAGGGAACGTAGCGAGCGGTCTCCGCGTGAGGGCCGGGCACCACGGCGCGAGCGGGGTCCCAGCGAGGGTATGACCCGCTACCGTGTCGCGGTAGGACACAAAGATGGCGTGAAGCCGGGCCAACTGGTTGGTGCGCTGGCCAATGAAGGCGGTATCGAAGGTTCGCGCATTGGCCGTATCGACATCCGTAACGCTTTCTCGGTGGTGGAGCTGCCCAGCTCGCTGCCGTCCAGCATTCTGGCCAAGATGGGTCGCGCCCGGGTGGCCGGTCGTCCGCTGGAGATCAGTGAGGATAGCGGTGCGCCGGAGCGGGCTCCGCGCCGTCGTCGCGACGATGGTGAGGCACCGGTACGTCGTCAATCCCGTGCCTAGTTCGCTTATGTAACATTCGCGCTATTACCAGCCTAGGTGATGACTGCCTTCTGGCGGCATCATCCATCAACAGGTCGGAGCCTTGCTCCGGCCTGTTGTCATTTAGCGCGCCATACCATTTTGACTACAGGGAGACGTTGCCATGTGGAAGCGGTTGCCGTTTCGTCTGCGCGGCTATCTGATCACTTTCACCGGGGTGTTGTTACTGACACCGGATGCGCTGCTGATCAAGGACACCAGCGTGGATGTGGCAACTTTCATGTTCTGGCGGGGACTGTTGCTGGGGTCGGTGCTGCTGGCAATCGCGCTGGTGCGTTATCGCCATCAGCTGGGGCAGGCAGTGCTGGCTTGTGGACCGGCAGCGCTGTGGTGCCCGTTGGCCTTTGCCGCGAGTGCCTGGGCCTTTGTGACCGCTACACGACTGACCTCGGCGGGTAATGTCCTGGTGATGCTCAACCTGGCACCGCTGATGGCCGGCTTGATTGGCATGCTGTTCTTCGGCCAGCGGTTACGCCGCCAGACCTGGGTCGTGATCGTGGTATGCGTGAGCGGTGCCAGCCTGATGGCCGCGGGGGAGGTCGGGCAGGGCAGCCTGCTCGGCTTGCTGGTAGCCTTGATCGTCCCCTTGTCGATTGCGCTGAACACCACTGTTGCCAGTGCCCAGCGCGGTAGCGGTGAGCGGGGTATCGATACTACGGTGGTATTACCGTTGGGCTGCCTGGCGATGTTACTGCCGGCAGTGCTACTGGGTGGGGCGCAATTGCCGGGGCCGGAGGATATGCAGCGTTTGGCCCTGATGGGGCTGATATTACCGTTTGCCTATTATTTGATTCAGACCGGCGCCCGTTACCTGCCGGGGGCTGAAGTGAGCCTGGTATTGCTGGTGGAAACCTTACTGGGAACGCTGTTGGTATGGTGGTGGCTGGGAGAAGTGCCGACCCTGCTAGCGTTCGTTGGTGGTAGCATCATTGTGGCGACAATGCTGCTCAGCGGGCTGCGTGACCTGTCTCGCCAGCGCCGCAAGGTGGCTGAGGGGGCACCAGATACTCGCCGATTACGTGATGCTGCCGTCGCGGAGAGCCTTAATCTTCATCCAGCATCTCAAATTGCGCCGCCAGAAAGTCCAGCAAGGCACGGACAGAAGGCAGCTGGCCACGCCGTGACGGATACACCGCGTGGATGATTCCCCGGCGCGGTTCCCACTCTGGTAATACATGCACCAACTCACCGCTGGCAAAGCAGTCACGCACCATCATGTGCGGCAGTTGCACCACGCCGACGCCGGCAATCGCCGCCGTCCGTAGCGCCGGCATGCTAAGGGTGACCAAGCGGGGGTCGTGGCGAATGGTGGCCTGCGCGGCATCAGGGCCGAGTAGATGCCAAGTGTGCTCTCCCTGAGGTGTGCCAAGCAGCATGCTGGGTAGCTCGGCCAGGTCGGCAGGCGATTCGAGGGGATGCGGGCAACGTTCGAGCAGGGACGGACTGGCGACCAGGCACTGGCGGCGATCCGAGAATACACGCAATACCAGATCACTGTCTTCCAGTGGCGGCGGGCGCACTCGAATAGCGAAGTCTAGACCTTCGCCAATCACATCCACACGCCGGTCAGTAGCCTCCACATGCAGCTCCACCCGGGGATACTTCAGCAGGTAAGCGGCCAGCATGTCGCCCACGCGGGATTCGAGCAGGGCAATAGGGCAGGTCAAGCGCACGATACCCCGGGGCTCGGCCTGGTTCAGGGCGATGGCTTCGTCGGCCGCGTCGGCTTCCAGCAGCATTGCCTTGCAGTGATTGTAGTAGGTTCGGCCCGCCTCAGTGACGATAAAGCGCCGTGTCGAGCGCTGAATCAGCCGCGTGCCCAGCCGCTCTTCCAGCAGCGCAATGCGTCGACTCAGCCTGGACTTGGGCACGCCCAGCACACGACCTGCGGGGGCAAAGCCACCATGGTCCACTACCTGGACGAAGTAGTAGAGATCATTGAGGTCGCGCATAGGTCATCGTTCCAAAAATAGGACACTGAGGGAGAATATCACCCTCTACTGCTCTCGTCGTTCATGAAATAGTATCTACTTGTCGTCGCTTCAGAGCATGCGCCTTTGCATAGGGAGGCTGACTTGAAGAGAGTTCTCGGGGTTCACAGTGCCCCTCGTCCGCATTGGGTGGGGGATGGCTTCCCGATGCGTTCGTTGTTCGGCTATCAAGGTCTGGGACGTCATCTCAGCCCATTTCTGCTGCTCGACCATGCGCAGCCAACCCATTTTGACCCGGCGCCGCAACCTCGCGGCGTGGGGCAGCATCCC
>DXFC01000061.1 GCA_019114645.1 Candidatus Halomonas stercoripullorum | reverse complement strand
GGCCAGCTACTCGCCGGTCTCGGTGGGTGCACTGTTCGCGGGAGCTATGGTGCCAGGGGTGATGTTAGGCTCGATGTATGCTCTCTACGTCTTGATCATCTGCTACTTGAAGCCCAGCTATGGCCCGGTAGTACCGCCCGAGGAGCGTGCCAACGTCTCCACTGGTGAGCTGCTGAAAATGCTGGCCAAGTATGTGCTGCCACCGATGACGCTGATCCTGGGTGTATTGGGTTCGCTGTTCATGGGTATCGCCACCGCTACCGAGGCTTCGGCCATCGGTGTGGGTATCGCCTTCCTGCTATTCCTGATCTTCGGTGATCGTAAGCTGACCACCTGCTTTCATACCCTGATTGATGCCAGCAAGACCACCACCATGGTGATGTTGGTACTGGTCGGGGCCACCGCCTTTACCGGGGTATTCTCGCGCGGCGGCGGTATGGAGGTGATCAACAATATGGTCATGGCCATGCCGGGCGGCACCATTGGAGCATTAATTTTCATGTTCTTCCTGGTGTTCGTGCTGGGCATGTTCCTCGACTGGACCGGGATCGTACTGCTGAGCTTCCCCATCATGCTGCCGATCGTTGCCGATATGGGCGTGGATATGCTGTGGTTCGTGGTCATGGTCGCCGTCGTGCTGCAGACCTCGTTCCTCACTCCGCCATTCGGTTACGCACTGTTTTATATGAAAGGCGTCGCGCCCAAAGGGGTCGAGATCATTGATCTCTACAAAGCTGTCATTCCCTTTGTAGCGCTAATTCTGTTCGCCTGCGTGCTGATGTCGTTCTTCCCGGTACTGGTCACCGGCCTGCCCTCGATGCTGCTCGGTTACTAACCTCTAACGGTACTCCACTGCTACGCCCGCATCCTGGCACCAGGATACGGGCGTTTGTTTATGCAAGCCGACTTGAGATGACAAGACAGCCCATGGCCCATGATATGGCTGCGCTACTCTTGGCCCTGGCGCCACGCACCACACCCAAACTGAGGCAGCCCCCAACGTCTTAAACGCCTTTCACTAGCTCCGCCGCCTCACGCCGCCGCTTGAGCTCGTAGACGACAGCCAATAACACGGTTATCAAGATCAGTATCAGCCCCAAGGCGTTCACCGCCGGAGTCAGGCCGGTGCGTACCTGGGAGGCGATGTAGACCGTGAGTGTAGTGTCATAGCCCACCACGAACAGGGTGGTGTTGTAGTTCTCGAAGGATTGCAAAAAGGCGATGACTGCCGCCGAGTAGAGAGCCGGCTTGAGGTAGGGCAGCAAAATGCGCCGGAACATCTGCCACTGGCTGGCACCGAGGTCCAGCGCGGCACGTTCCAGGGTACGATCGAACCGTTGCAGGCGTGCGGTGACCATCAGCATCACATAGGCCGCGATGAAGGTGGCTTGTCCCAACACAGTCAGGAATATGCCGCCACTGACGCCAAGCTGGCGCCAGAAAATCAGCGTCGAAATTCCGATGATGACGCCGGGAGTGAGCAGTGGCGAGAGGATCAGCGCATAAAGAAACGGTTTGGCGCGGCTCGATACGGTGTTGAGAAACAGCGCAGTGGCAACGCCGATGGGAACGGCTATGAGCAGCACTCCGGTGGCGACGATCAAGCTATTGCCCAACGCCTGCCACATGCCCCGATCAGCGGCAAGCTCGCCGAACCAGCGCAGCGTGGTGCCATCCCACGGTGTCACCGTGGGAAAGCGGCTGTCATTGAACGTGGCCGCCGCCATGATGAGCAACGGCAGGAACAAGTAGACGAAGAAGAGCACAACGTAAAAGCGCAGGCCTAAGGCGAGGAAGCGTTGCGAACTCATCGGCCAATATCTCCCAGGCCCACCTTGAAGATTTTCATGATCAACGACATAAAACCAATGCAAAGCACCAGCAGCAGGAAGGCGTAGGCTGCACCCTGATTCCAGTTGCCACCCTCGAAAAACCAGTTATAGATAATCTGGGTGAACCAGCGACTGCCCGGTGAGCCGAGTAGTGCCGGCACTGCGTAACTACCAGCTGCCAGCATAAAGGTCATGATACAGCCCGTGGCGATGCCCGGCTTAGCGTGGGGAATGACAATGCGACGGTGGGTACGCACAGTGCCGGCACCGAGGTCGCGGGCGGCGCGCACCTGATTGTCGTCCAGGCTTTCGATGGCGTTGTAGACCGGAAACACCATAAACAGAATGTAGGCGTAGACCATGCCCACCATGACGCCACCATTGCCGTTCAGGAAGCGGATGGGTCTATCGATCAACCCCAGCATCATCAGCAATTCGTTGAGCGGACCCCGAAACGCCAGAATGATGAACCAGGAGTAGGTGCGCAGGATCTCGTTGATCCAGAACGGCACGATCAACAGCAGTATGCACAGCGCGGCCTGCCGCGGGGTGGCGATCTTGGCCAGGTACCAGGCGAGCGGATAGCTCACCGCAAGCGTAAGCAGCGTGACCAATACGCTTGACCAAATTGTCTTTACAAAGATTGAGCGGTGGATATCGTTGCTGAACAGGGTGGCGTAGTTGGTCAGCGTTAGGCGGTCGTCGGGCCCGCCAACCTGGGCCGGCAACAGGTTGGGCCGCAATGAGTACTCGATCATCTGCAACTGCGGCAGGGTCACCATCACGATCAACCAGATCCCCAGCAAGGTGACGATAGCCATCGCCAGCGGCCCGCCGAAGCGTGCCTGGAGCTGCCTAAACATGCTCCTCTCCTGCCGCCGCCTGGCGGCCTGCCAGCACTTCGCCGGTATCTGCGTCGAGTACCGGACTGCCGTCGTCGCGCAGCACCACGGAGTCAACCGGGTCATAACCCAACAGTATCCGCTGTCCCACGCCCAGTGCATCGGCATACCCACGCAGCACTTCATGGCCCAGCTGCACGCGCAGCTTCTCCCCCGAAGCGACCAGGCGGGTCTCGAGCATTACCCAAGCGCCTTCAAAGTGCACCGCTTCGATTTCACTATCGAACTTGGGGCCCGCCGCCTCTGCGGCTGTTGGCCGCAAATGCTCAGGGCGAACAAACAGGGTCGCCGCCTCGCCATTCGCCAAGCGTGTCTCGCGCCCCGCCCGCCCCGTGAGCTCGCCCAGTGCACCGCCATCAAGGCGCACCCGGTCACCCTCCTGATCGATCACGCCCACCTGAAGGCGATTGTTCTCGCCAACAAAAGCAGCAACAAAGCCGGTAGCCGGCTCGCGGTAGAGCGTCATGGGATCGGCGACCTGCTGGATACGTCCCGCCGACATCACCGCGACCCGATCGGACATGGTCAATGCCTCGCCCTGGTCGTGGGTGATATAAATGAAGGTAATGCCGGTCTTGCGCTGAATTGCCTTGAGTTCGGCACGCATGTGCTGGCGCAACTTCAGGTCGAGTGCCGAAAGCGGCTCGTCAAGCAGCAACACTCGAGGCTCCACCGCCAATGCCCGCGCAATGGCCACCCGTTGCTTTTGGCCGCCCGAAAGCTCCGTCACCCTTTTGGGTCCGCTACCCTCTAGCGCCACCAGCTCCAGCAGACGCTCGGACGTCTCGCGGCGCTTGCGCTTATCGACCCCCCGCACCTCGAGGCCAAACTCGATATTCTCGAACACGGTCATCAAAGGAAAAAGCGCCAGGTTTTGAAAGATCATCGCCGTGGGGCGCTGATTTACCGCAACGCTGGCCATGGGCTCGCCGCCGATGCATACCTGCCCCTCGCTCGGCGTCAGAAAGCCACTGATGATGTTGAGCAATGTGGTCTTGCCGCAACCCGAAGGTCCGAGAAAACTGAAGAACTCGCCCGAGCCTATCTCCAGTGAAGTCTTCTCGATGGCAGTGAAGTCGCCGAAGCGCATCACCACCTCATCCAATCTGACGCTACCGTCCATTCATACCTCAATTATTTAAAAAGGCCGGGCGCAACGACTGCCGCCCGGCTGCGAGACGTGAGCTTAGGCGCTCAGGTAGCGATCCTGATACTCATTTCGTAGCGCCACGTACCACGGCTCCTGAATCGGCCACCACCACAAGTTGGCCAGGTCCTGCTCGGTATAGGAGTCGGTAAAGAACTGTCGCGTCTCCTCGGGCAGCAGCTCAGTAGCTCCCTTCGAGGTAGAATTGTAACCCGTTGCCTTGACGAACATGGCCCCGGCCTCAGGCGTGTAGTACCAGTTGATCAGTTCATACACGGCGTCCGGATTCCGGGCATTCTTGGGAATCACAAAACCCTCCATCCAGGCCATCGCCCCCTCCTTCGGCGCGCCATAGGCGATGTCCTCGCCCTCCTGTTTCAGGCGAAAAGCGGTGGAGTCCCAAGTCTGACCGATAATTGCACCGTTGGTCCGGAATGCGGCCTGGGCCTCGTTCTCGGTGTCCCAGAACTGAGCCAGCATCTGCTTGTGTTTGGTGGCCTCTGCCAGGATCACGTCGAAGTTGGCACGCATCGCTTCTTCGCTACGGTAGGAGTCCAGCAACGGATGCGGTAGCCTCCCTTCACGCTCCAGCCACAGGCCGATTCCCACCAGTGCAGAGTGGCCGCGTACCGTCACGCCCTGGCCATGCTCGGGATTCCACAGGTCGGCATAGCTGAGGTTGGCGCGATCCACATCGGCATAGCGACGGTGCCAGGTGATCGCCTCGGTACCCCAGTCGCTAGGCGCGAAATAGCGCTTGCCGTCGACGACGCCACCGACTTCAGACCCCGAGATGGCGCTGTCCAGCGCCCCGGACCAGTTGATACGCGACTCATCGAGCGGCTGCACCAAATCGTAATCCAGATAGCCCGGCACCCGATCCACAGTAGGCATGATCACGTCGAAGCCGGTACCGTCGGTGGCACGCAGCGAGTTCATCAGCTCGTCGTTGGTACCGTAGGGAGTGAACGTCGCACGGATGCCTGTCTTTTCGGTGAAGTCGGCTAGCATCTCGTCGGTAAAATAGCCCGCCCAAGCGTAGATACGCAGGGTTTGTTCCTGGGCCAATACCTGGTTGATATAGAACGACGGCACGCTGGCAGCCGCGCCGGCAGCCAAGGAACCTTTGAGGAAACGGCGACGAGTCAACAACATGTTGGGCTCTCTCTAAGCTTGCAGAATAGGAACAAAGTCAGCGGACCAGCGGCCCTATTTATCGCCTGATCCCATGACAATGAAGTGACCATTGAATGATCGTTCAACTATTTGTAACAAAGAGTAGCATCCTGGCGGCAAAAGGCGCCATATCGTTTCAACGTTAAGCGTCTGCGGCCAACGCACGCAGCAGTAGTGCGCCAAGGCGGAATTGTCTTCATGCCAAAGCGGGCCTAGGCTGACGAGGACAGGTTCACCAGAGCGGACGCCATGACCTCACCCCGCCCCTCCCCGGCCTACACCAAGGCCCACGACGCCCGGCGCTCATTATGGTTCGCCGCGCTGGCGGGTATCGGCGTAATGGCCGGCATCGACGAGATCGTGTTTCATCAGTTGCTGCAGTGGCATCACTTCTTCGATCACGCCACGCCCGGCATCGGCATCCTCTCCGACGGCCTGCTGCATGTGGCCGAGTTGCTCGCCATTGTGATCGGCGCCTTTCTGCTGATCGATCTGGCCCAGCGCAGGCTGTTGGCGACACGCTGGGCCTGGGCAGGGGTTTTTCTCGGCATGGGCGTTTTTCAGCTGTTCGACGGCATCGTCAGCCACAAGATCCTGCGCATCCATCAGATTCGCTACGGCGTCGATTTGCTCGTCTACGACCTGATCTGGAATCTCTCCGCCCTAGGGCTGCTATTGATAGGCATGGGGCTCGTTCGCCGTGCCAGGCGCAGCGAGCGGCGCTGACCCATGCACACCGTGCACACCATGCCTGCGCATGAGGGCCCCACACAGCTGCCCTGGCTTCCCCTCATCCTGCTGAGCTTGCTCATGTTGGGCTATTTGCTGGCAGCCGGCCGGCAACGCCGCCAGGGCAACGGCTGGAGCGGTCATCGCTGCGCGCTCTTTGTGCTGGGTAGCGTGGTGCTGGGCGCAGCCGTGGCACCCCCGGTCATGTCCTGGGCGCATCACGACTTGCGCGGTCACATGCTGCTGCACTTGGTAATGGGCATGCTGGCACCGCTGGCGTGGGTGCTGGCGGCTCCGGTAACGCTCTTGCTACGCTCGCTGCCCCGGCCCGGCGCACGCTTCATCGCCGTGCTGCTCAGGAGTTTGCCGATACGCCTCGTATCGCATCCGGTGGGTGCCATGCTGCTCAACATCGGCGGCATGTACCTGCTCTATCTGACGCCGCTCTACACCCTTTCGCTGCGCAGCGAAGCGTTGCATTACTGGGTCCACCTGCACTTCCTGATAGCGGGATACCTGTTCTGCTGGTCGATCCTGGCCGGCCCGGACGCCTCTCCGCATCGGCTCAGCCTGCGCTTTCGCCTCGGGGTACTGTTTCTCGCCATGGCGACTCACGCGCTGTTGGGCAAACTCATGTACGGCTATCTGCAGCCACACGGCACCGGCCACAGCATGGAGCAAATTCAAGCCGCCGCACAGCTGATGTACTACGGCGGCGACCTGGCCGAGGTGCTGCTGGCCATCGTGCTGCTGCTGGTCTGGTTGCGCACCCCGGTCGAGCGGCGGGAACCGCTGTTTCGAGCCGGCCAACCGAGCCCCCAGCGCCCACCGGCTCCGCCACGGCAGGCCGGGCACCCGGCCTGTACCATCACTCCCACCCCTCCGGTTCACGCCTCAGGCACTGGTTACATCGAAGACATGCTTGAGATACTGCACAAAGCTCGCATCCCGCGATATCGTCTTGCCCGGTGAATCCGACACCTTGGCCACCGGTTGCCCGTTGCAGGAAACCATCTTGATGACAATGTTCATTGGCGTGACCCCCGGCACATCGCAGGTCAAGTTCGTACCAATACCGAAGCTGGTACGAATGCGCCCCTCCAGCGCCGCCTTGATCTGCATCGACTTATCGAACGTCAGTGCATCACTGAAGATAAGCGTTTTGGTCCTGGGATCGATTCCCAGCGACTCATAGTGAGCAATACATTTCTCGGCGAACCATAACGGGTCGCCACTATCATGGCGGAGCCCATCGAACAGCTTGGCGAAGTAGAGATCGAAGTCACCCAGGAAAGCCTCAAGCGTAATCGTGTCAGTCAACGCAATGCCCAGGTGACCACGATACTCCTGCACCCAAGTTTCCAGTGCGGTACGCTGGCTATCAACCAAACGGCTACCCAGCTGCTGGTGAGCCATGATCCACTCGTGAGCCATGGTACCCATGGGGCTGATGCCGTGGCGCCGGGCCATATCGACATTGCTCGTACCGACGAAGTTGCCCGGAAACTCTCGCTCCAGTACTTCAATCACGGCCTCCTGGACACGCTGGGAGAGTCGCCGGCGCGTACCAAAATCAGCCAGATTGAAACCAGCCAGTTGCTGGGGCGTATAGGTATTGCGCAATGCCTCAAGCTTGTCACGTAACCGGGCAACTGCCTGGTCGATACTGACATCGGGGTAAAGCGCACGGTTACGCACTTCGCTAATGATCGCCAGGATCACGATTTCGAACAGGATACTGTGCGTCCAGGGCCCATCGATGACGATGCGCAGCTCATCGCCCAGCATACCCAGCTCGACATACTCCGGCCGGAAACGATAGAGCTCAAGAAAGCGAATGAAGTCGGGCGACATATAGCTGAAGCTCGCCAGATAATCCGACTCTTCCCGGGTCAGGCTCAGCTCCGCCAGCAGATCGATCTGACGACGAATTTCGCTGACATAAGGCGCCAAATCCTCGGCGTTACGGCAACGAAACTCCCAGCTTACACTGGCATTGGGGTACTGATGGTGTACCCCCTGCATCATGGTC
>DXFC01000060.1 GCA_019114645.1 Candidatus Halomonas stercoripullorum | reverse complement strand
GTTTACTGGAGGAGGCGTTGGCCGGGCTTGAGGGGGATGTACTGCCGGGCGAGACGGTATTCAAGCTCTACGACACCTATGGTTTCCCCTATGACCTGACAGCCGATGTGTGCCGCGAAAGGGAAGTCACTCTCGACGAGGCCGGCTTTGAACGCGAGCTGGAAGCCCAGCGTGAGCGAGCACGTGCCGCCAGCCAGTTTGGTGCGGACTACAGTGCGACCCTGGAGCTGGAAGGCGAAACGGTTTTCACCGGTTACGACCGGCTTGAAGATCAAGCCACGGTCACCGCCATCGTCGATAACGCAGGCAACGCGCTGGCGGCACTGGCCGCCGAGCAACAGGGGATCGTGGTACTTGATCGGACCCCATTTTACGGTGAGTCTGGTGGGCAAGTGGGCGATACCGGCTATCTTGATTTCAAGGGCGGGCGTTTTCAGGTCACCGATACTCAAAAACAGGGCGGACATCACCTGCATCATGGCGTCCTGTTGGAAGGCAGCCTGGCTGTCGGGGCGTCTGTGCAGCCGCGTGTCGATGCCGGACTGCGTACGGCCACCATACGCAATCACTCTGCCACACACCTGATGCATAAGGCGTTGCGTCTGGTGTTGGGTGATCACGTGCAACAGAAGGGCTCGCTGGTCTCGGCTGATCGGCTGCGTTTCGACTTTAGCCATTTCGAGCCGGTGACCCAGGAACAACTGGCCGAGGTCGAGCGGTTGGTCAACGAGCAGGTGCTGGCCAACGCCGCGACTCGCATTGAGCAAATGACGCTCGATCAGGCCAAGGCCAAGGGGGCCGCAGCGCTGTTCGAAGCCAAGTATGCTGATAATGTGCGGGTACTGACCATTGGAGCAGACGACTTCTCCATCGAGCTGTGCGGTGGCACCCATGTCGCGCGCAGTGGCGATATCGGCTGCTTCCATATCGTCAGCGAGCAGGGGGTGGCAGCCGGTGTGCGTCGTATCGAAGCGATTACCGGCGAAGGTGCGCTGGCCTATTTCCGCGAGCAGGAGGCGCGTCTGATACGACTTGGCGAGCGCCTGAAAGCCAAGCCGGAACAGGTTGAAGAGCGTGTCGAATCGTTGGCGGAACGCAACCGTAATCTGGAAAAGGAGCTTGAGCGACTCAAGGCCAAGCTGGCCAGTGCTGCAGGTAGCGACATGTTGAGCCAGGCACATGAGATTGCCGGTACCAGAGTGCTGGCCACAGAGCTTGAAGGTGTCTCTGGCAAGGAATTGCGCGGTATGCTTGACCAGTTGAAAAACAAGCTGGGCTCGGGGGTCATCGTGCTGGGCGTGGCGGACCGGGATGCCGGCAAGGTAAGTTTGATCGCCGGGGTTACCGATGACCTGACGTCCAGGGTCAGGGCTGGCGAGCTGGTTAACCATGTCGCCTCACAGGTGGGCGGCAAGGGGGGCGGTCGCGCTGATATGGCTCAGGCTGGCGGCACGGATGTGGCCGCGCTGGCTGCTGCGCTGGAAAGCGTCACCGGCTGGGTTGAATCCAGGCTCCAGTAAGCGTACATGTCAGGACGGCGCGCCGGCGCTGTCCTGAGTAGGGAAACAACTTTCACTCATCCGGGCGTAGCTGCTCGACATACGAGGGAAAACACGTAGATGGCACTCTATGTACAGAAATTCGGAGGCACCTCGGTGGGCTCTGTCGAGCGTATCAAGGCCGTCGCCGAGAAAGTCAAAGGCTTCTGCGATAACGGCCATCAGGTGGTAGTAGTGCTTTCCGCCATGAGTGGCGAAACCAATCGTCTGATTGCGCTGGCCAACGAAATCAATGATGAACCGACACCACGTGAAATGGACATGCTGGTCTCCACAGGTGAGCAAGTAACCATTTCATTGTTGGCTCTGGCGCTACACAAGCTGGGTGTGCCGGCAACTTCCTATACCGGCTCTCAGGTCGGGATCATGACGGACAGCTCGCACACGAAGGCGCGTATTCAGCGCATCGAGACCGACGAAATGCGTGACGACCTGAATGAGGGCAAGGTGGTCGTGGTTGCGGGCTTCCAGGGGGTGGATGAAGAGGGCAATATCACCACGCTTGGGCGCGGGGGCTCCGATACTACCGGGGTGGCGTTGGCCGCTGCGCTGGGTGCCGATGAATGTCAGATCTACACCGATGTGGATGGGGTCTACACGACTGATCCGCGGGTCTGCTCCAAGGCACAGCGTCTCGATACCATCACCGTTGAGGAGATGCTGGAGCTGGCCAGCCTCGGCTCCAAGGTACTGCAGATACGCGCCGTGGAGTTCGCCGGCAAGTACAATGTTCCGCTGCGAGTGCTGTCCAGTTTTCAGGATGGCCCCGGCACACTCATCATCGCAGACTCCGACCAAGACGAGGATTCCATGGAAGAACCGCTGATCTCAGGTATCGCCTTCACTGCCAACGAAGCCAAGCTGACTCTGCTTAATACGCCTGATATCCCCGGTGTGGCATCGCGTATCTTGGGGCCGATCGCTGACGCCAACATCGAAGTCGACATGATCGTCCAGAACGTGGCACCAGCCGGTGACTACACTGACTTTACCTTTACCGTAAGCAAGGGCGACTACAAAAGGACGCTCAAGATGCTGGAAGAGCAAGTCATCCCTGATTTGGGTGGTGGTGAGGTAAAAGGCGACGATAATATCGCCAAGGTGTCACTGGTAGGTGTCGGCATGCGCTCCCATGCCGGGGTGGCATCCAAGATGTTCCGCGTACTGGCGGATGAAAATATCAATATCCGCATGGTGTCCACCTCGGAGATCAAGATCTCGGTCGTTATCGACGAAAAGCAAATGGAGTTGGCAGTGCGTGCTCTGCATTCGGCTTTCGGATTGGACAAGAGTGATATCGAAAGCGAGTAAGCGTTGGCGGATAAACACAAAGATACAGACGCCCGAAAACATTGTTTCTTCTATGCTAAGGGAAGTTGCGATGAGTGCCGTGACTTCCCTTCAACGCTGCCATGATGCCATGGTGGGGTTGGTGGTGGTGTACAGAGGTTTTTGTGTTACATAGTTCATACAACAGTTATGCGTCGATGGGATCGGCGTGCAGCCCGTTGCAAGTCGTCTGAGAAGGAGATCAGCCATGCTCATCCTGACCCGCCGTGTCGGAGAAACCCTGATGATTGGTGATGACATCACCGTGACCGTTCTGGGAGTCAAGGGAAATCAGGTTCGTATCGGTGTCAATGCGCCTAAAGATGTTGCCGTGCATCGCGAAGAAATCTATCAGCGTATTCAGCGCGAGAAAGCAGAAGGGGAGGAAGGGGATAGATGAATAAATCCCCGAACGGGCTAGACAAAGGATAGTGAAACCGATAGGATGTGCGCCGTGCCGTTAAGGGAGAGGTGGCCGAGCGGCTGAAGGCGCTCCCCTGCTAAGGGAGTATGGGGTTTATAGCCCCATCGAGGGTTCGAATCCCTCCCTCTCCGCCATGCGGTACAAGATTGGTTTGCGGCAAGTGGCACGCCAAATGTGGTTCACGAAGTGTGATGTTGCGCCCGTAGCTCAGCTGGATAGAGTACCTGACTACGAATCAGGGGGTCGGAGGTTCGAATCCTCCCGGGCGCGCCATAAAAGAGATGATGGCTGCCTCATTTCAGCTTGTACACCCAGTGATTCGACATCAAGTTTGCCTGCTTTTACAAAGCCATGACTGTCGTCAGCAATGGCTTTGCAAGAACTTGTCATCAGCGCCCGTAGCTCAGCTGGATAGAGTACCTGACTACGAATCAGGGGGTCGGAGGTTCGAATCCTCCCGGGCGCGCCAGCTTTTAACCCGTCCTCTTGCGAGGGCGGGTTTTTGCTTTTATAGCCGCATGAAAATGTTGTGTAGTAGAAAAACAACGTAAGTTTCCACCATAAGATGCTTGCAATATGACGATGTGATGGGCAGGTTGTACTTCCATATCCGCTTGCTGAAGCTAAGGCGACTCCAGCCGTTGTGAGTAAGGGGGCCGTCGTGAGCAAAAGAGAGGCACACCATGCGGGACACACAATTGTTGCTTGATGGCCTGGTTCTCACAGGGGTGGGAATAGGGTTTGTTTTCGTTTTTCTTACGCTTCTCGTGGCCAGCATGACGCTTATGTCACTGCTGCTGCGCCGGCTTGCTAGCGACCCGCTTCCTCTCGTCACACCAAAGCCCGCTTCTCCTCTGAGTGATACTGAACTGGTGGCTGTCATCAGCACTGCCGTACACCGCTATCGTCGTCATAAGCGTCGCTGAATGCTCAAGCGTTTTATGGCACAACGTATACAACGTTCTTCACGGGGCCCCATCCATGAGTGAGAACCTCCGCCCGCTGGGCATCACCGACGTCGTGCTGCGTGATGCTCACCAATCCTTGCTTGCCACTCGCATGCGGCTTGATGACATGTTACCGATTGCCGAGAAGCTCGATCGGGTCGGCTTCTGGTCGCTGGAGTCCTGGGGTGGTGCTACTTTTGATGCCTGTATCCGTTATCTCGGTGAGGATCCGTGGGAGCGGATACGCGCATTGAAAGAAGTGATGCCCAACACACCGCAGCAGATGTTGCTGCGCGGGCAGAACTTGCTCGGCTATCGTCACTATGCCGACGATGTAGTGGATCGCTTTGTGGAGCGGGCCAAGACCAACGGCGTTGACGTGTTTCGCGTGTTCGATGCTATGAATGATCCGCGCAACCTGGAGCGCGCCATCCAGGCGGTGCGCCAAGTGGATGGACATGCCCAGGGTACTATTTCCTATACCGTGAGTCCGGTACATACTCTCGATAGCTGGGTGGAGCTCGCCGAGGCCATCGCCGATATGGGAGCTGATTCCCTGGCGATCAAGGACATGGCTGGCTTGTTGTCACCATATGATGCTTTCGAGCTGGTGACGCGGCTGAAGAAGGTACTGAAAATTCCGCTGCATCTGCATTGCCATGCCACCACAGGCATGTCTACCAGCACTATTTTCAAGGCGGTGGAGGCCGGTATCGACAACGTTGATACGGCAATTTCTTCGCTGTCGATGACCTATGGCCACAGTCCTACCGAGTCGGTGGTTGCCATGCTCAAGGGGAGCGAGCGCGATACCCATCTCGATCTTGAGTTGCTTGAGGATATTGCCGGTTACTTCCGAGAGGTGCGCAAAAAATACGCGGCCTTCGAAGGCTCATTGAAAGGCATCGATTCACGTATTCTTGTGGCTCAGGTGCCGGGAGGCATGCTCACCAATATGGAGAGTCAGCTCAAGGAGCAAGGTGCCGGTGACAAGCTGGATGACGTACTGGCCGAAATACCCCGAGTGCGTGAGGAGCTGGGCTTTATTCCGCTGGTCACGCCCACGTCACAGATCGTAGGGACCCAAGCCGTCATGAACGTGATGCTGGGGGAGCGATACAAGTCGATCTCCAAGGAGGTTCAGGCGCTGCTCAAGGGTGAATATGGCGCGGCGCCGGCGCCTTTCGACAAGGCACTGCAAAACCGGGTGCTTGAGGGTGGTGAGCCGATTCAATGTCGTCCTGCGGATCACCTTCAGCCCGAGATGCAGCGACTGGCCACTGAATTGACGGAGAAGGCCAAGGCCGATGGCATTCGGCTGGCCGAAGGAGAGCGCCAAGTCGACGATGTATTGACCTATGCACTGTTTCCGCAAATCGGACTCAAGTTCCTCAAAAATCGTGACAATCCGGATGCCTTTGAGCCGGCGCCAACGATGCCTGAGCCGAATCTCAAGCCTGCTTCCGCCCCTGCCACTGCAAACCGGGCCAAGGCGGATACGCCAGGAGGCCCCGAGACTTACACCGTCAAGGTCAATGGCAAGCGGTATCTGGTAGAGGTGGCTGAAGGAGGGGAGGTCGCTGCAATAGAAGAACAGACTCAGCCGCAGGCCGATACCCCGACAGCGACGAGCGGTGCCACCATCACCGCACCGCTGGCCGGAAATATCTTCAAAATCAATGTGCGCACTGGCGATGCGGTTGATGAAGGTGATGTGGTGGTCATTCTTGAGGCGATGAAAATGGAAACTGAAATCCGTGCCACAAGTGCGGGTACCGTCTCTGAAATCAAAGTTGGCGAGGGCGACAGCGTTGCTGTCGGCGATACGCTGATTGTGCTGTAAGGACCTGGCTGCCATGGAGAATGTTGTGACCCTGTGGGAGGGTTCAGGCCTTTACAATCTGGCTCTTGGTCAGGCGCTGATGATTGCGGTCGGGCTGTTGCTGCTCTATCTGGCAATCCACAAGAAGTTCGAACCGCTATTGCTGCTGCCCATCGGTTTTGGCGGGATACTGGCGAACATTCCCGAGGCGGGGTTGGCCATTTCTGCGCTGGACCAGGCCATCGAAGTGGCGCGCCCGGCGGTGCTGCAGCAGATCGCGGCAGCACTGGGTGCGTCACTCGACCCACTGGTTAGCGAAGAGGCGTGGCGTAACACATTGAAGGCACTGGTCGATGAGGGTGCCGCGCCCGATCAGCTGCGTGCAGCCCGTGATGTTGCGCTAGGGGTCGGTTACAGTGATGGCTTGCTGTTTGTTTTTTACCGCATTGCCGTGGCGTCGGGGATCGCCCCCCTGATCATTTTCATGGGCGTGGGGGCGATGACCGACTTTGGGCCGCTGTTGGCCAATCCTCGTACTCTGCTGCTGGGGGCCGCGGCACAGTTCGGTATTTTCGCCACCTTGGCGGGGGCGGTAGGGCTGACGTATTTTGGGGTGATGGACTTCTCGCTGGAGCAGGCGGCGGCCATTGGCATCATCGGGGGCGCCGATGGACCCACTTCCATTTATGTGTCCACCATGCTGGCCCCGGAGCTGCTTGGTGCCATTGCCGTTGCTGCTTACGCCTACATGGCGCTGGTGCCGATGATCCAGCCGCCAATCATGCGCCTGCTCACTACCCAGCACGAGCGCCAGATTGTCATGACCCAGCTGCGACCGGTGTCAAAGCTCGAAAAAATTGTCTTTCCGCTGACGCTGCTGCTGTTAGTGGCCCTGTTCTTGCCCGATGCGGCTCCGTTGCTGGGTATGTTCTGCTTTGGCAACCTGATGCGAGAGAGCGGCGTGGTGGAGCGGCTTAGCGATACCGCGCAGAATGCGCTCATCAACATTGTCACTATTGTGCTCGGTCTGGCAGTGGGCTCCAAGCTCATGGCCGAAACCTTTTTGGCGGTGGAGACGCTGGGCATTATGGTGCTTGGGATCATCGCCTTCACGATTGGGACTGCAGCCGGTGTCCTCATGGCCAAGCTGATGAATCTGGTCAGCCGCATGCCGATCAATCCTTTGATCGGTTCAGCAGGTGTTTCCGCGGTCCCGATGGCGGCACGAGTTTCCAACAAGCTGGGTCTTGAGGCCAATCCGCACAATTACCTGCTGATGCATGCCATGGGGCCCAATGTGGCGGGAGTGATCGGCTCGGCGGTGGCGGCAGGAGTACTGATCAAGTACCTGGGGTAGGTTCAATTAACTGGACGTTGCCGCGCAAGCGAGCTTGAAGCGCGGCCAGGTCGAGCGCCATGTCGCTGGGCCAGGCCACGCCAAGCAGAACGCCGTCGCTGGTGTAGTCGGCGGTGTCAATCAAGGCGTCTTGTGTCGCCAGCCAGGCGCGGGCCTCGGCCTCGCCCGCAAAACCCACCTTCAGGGTGAGCCTGTCGCGCTCGACATGTTGCCGCTGCGGCAGGGTCTCCAGAGCATGGGCGACTGCCTGGGAGTAAGCGCGTGCCAGCCCGCCGGTACCGAGTTTGGTGCCCCCGAAATAGCGGATCACGACGCAGCCCACCTGGCCCAGGCCAGAACCGTCAAGTACCTGGTACATGGGCCGGCCTGCCGTGCCGCCAGGTTCACCGTCATCGGAAAAGCCGATGGCGTTCTGTTCGCCCGGCGGACCGGCAATAAAGGCACTGCAGTGATGGGTGGCGGCAGGATGCTCATGTCGCGCTGCCGCTAGCAACGCATCAAAGGCAGCAACATCCGGAGCGTGGTTCAGCCAGGTGATAAAGCGGCTTTTCTCCACTTCGATTTCAACCGCATGACGGCCGTCTGCGGGCAGGTCGGGAACCGGGTAGCGCATCAGTGTGTCAGCTCGGTGGGTGCCGGCTGTTTGCGCATTACGCCCATGATCATGCCGAGCACCTGCACATCGCTATTCTTGAGATAGATGGGTTCCATGTTGTCATTGGCCGGCTGCAAACGGATGCCATGCTTCTCGATATAGAGTTTTTTCAGGGTGACCTCCTGCTGGTTGATTGAGACCACCACGGTTTCACCATTTTCCGCGCTCTCCTGGCGCTCGATAATGATGACATCCCCATCGAAGATATTGCAGTCGATCATCGAGTTGCCACGCACCCGCAGTGCATAGGTATTACGCCGCACCATGCTGGCCGGCGTGAGAATGGTATCTCCACTGGGGCAGGCTTCGATGGGCAAGCCTGCCGAAACGTCACCCAGTAGCGGAACCTCGACCAGGTTGGCCGCCTCAACGCTGGCCCAGGAGGTGGCAATAGGCAGGTTGGGGCGGCGATACAGGTACTGCATGGCGGATGTAGGCATAGTGTTTTCCCCTTCTGTACGCGTCTTGTTGTCCAGGTGCTGTTGAAGTGCCTGGCCCCTGTTGAAATGTACAGCTTTCTTGCATCTTAACAGCCGTTGCGCTTCTGGCAAGTTTTCATGCCCGACGGCTTGACCTTAGGCAAGGGTGGCGCCATGACGCACCTGTACCGCTAGCGGCAAAAGGGCATTCAGTGTAGCATTTCGGGCAAATTTCCATCCGGAGAGTGCCGTTGAGCCTGCGTCTGCAAGCGCGAAGCCTGGCCTGTGAACGTGACGACCGCTGGCTGTTTCGGAATCTAGATCTGGATATCGGAGCCGGCGAAATCGTACGTGTAGAAGGCCCCAACGGTAGTGGCAAGACCACACTACTGAAGATTCTTTCCGGCCAGCTGGCGGATTATGAGGGTGAGTTATTCTGGAATGAGCGTCCGATGCGCGAGATGCGCGATGCCTTTCTCGCCAACTTGCTTTATATGGGACATGCACCTGGTGTCAAGACGGCATTGACACCGCTGGAAAACCTGGCCTGGTACCAGGCATTGGCGGGTCAGGTCAGGGACGAGACGGCCCGCTATCAGGCGCTCGAAGAGGTCGGTCTGCTTGGCTACGAGGATGTACCGGCCGGTCAGCTTTCTGCCGGGCAACAACGTCGTGTGGCACTGGCGCGACTGGTACTGGTTCCGCGCCCGCTGTGGGTGCTCGATGAGCCATTTACGGCCATTGACCGCGAAGGGGTTGCCGCCCTGGAGCAGCGCTTGGTCGTGCATGCCCGCCGTGGCGGTTGTGTACTGGTGACGACGCACCATGAGCTGACACCATGTCCAGAGCTGCGCCGTATCCGATTGGATGAGGGGTGCGTCGATGATGTCATCTGACGGTTCATTGCCCGAAGAGTCCAAGTTGAGCCGCGAGGAACCCTCTGGCGGTCTCGCTGTCGCAGTATGGGCAACGCTGAAGCGTGACCTGGTATTATTATTGCGTCGGCGCAGCGAGGTGCTCAATCCGCTGGTATTTTTCGCCATCGTTATCACCCTGTTTCCGATCGGTATTTCCCCCGATCCCGGGCTGCTGGCAGCTATCGCGCCCGGCTTGTTATGGGTGGCGGCGTTATTGGCGGCACTACTGTCACTCGACAGCCTGTTTCGCAGTGATTATGACGATGGCTCGCTGGAGCAACTATTGCTGACGCCGCAGCCGTTGGCGATGCTGGTGCTGGCCAAGGTGGCGGTGCACTGGTTGCTGACCGGTTTACCGTTGGCGCTGATGGCGCCGTTGCTGGGTGTCATGCTGGCCCTGCCGGCAGGGAGTTATGCGGTATTGGCGGTTTCGTTGGCGCTGGGCAGTGCCAGTCTGAGCCTGATCGGCGCTATCGGTGCGGCGCTGACAGTGGGCCTGTCACGGGGCGGTGTACTGCTATCGTTGCTGGTGCTGCCACTTTTTATTCCGGTGTTGATCTTCGGTGCCGGGGCCGTGCAGGCGGCTATTTTGGGTGATGGCGCGCTGGCACATCTGGCGATCCTCGGCGCACTACTGGCGTTGGCCTTGAGTCTCGCCCCCCTGGCTATAGCGGCATCGCTGCGCATCAGTATCAACGGTTGAGAGGTTAACAAGGCATGTGGGCCTTTATTAACAAGCTGCGTTCCCCCAAGTGGTTCTATGCCATCAGCGCGCGTTTGCAGCCCTGGTTCTGGGCCGCGGCACTGATACTGATCGTTGTCGGCAGTATATGGGGGCTGATGATTGCGCCAGCGGATTACCAGCAGGGCAACAGCTTCCGCATTATCTACGTGCATGTGCCGGCTGCCTTCCTGGCCCAGTCGATTTTCGTCTCCATGGCGATGACCGGGTTGGTGTTCATGGTGTGGAAAATCAAGGTCGCCGACATGGTGGCTACCGTGATTGCTCCACTGGGAGCTGCAATGACGTTCATCTCGCTGTTTTCCGGTGCGGTATGGGGAGTACCGACCTGGGGTACCTGGTGGATGTGGGATGCACGTCTCACGTCGATGCTGATTCTACTGTTCCTCTACCTTGGCGTTATCGCGCTACGTGGTGCCTTTGCCAGCCGCGATAGTGCTTCACGGGCGGCTTCGGTGCTGGCCATGGTGGGCGTCATCAATATCCCCATCATCAAGTATTCAGTGGACTGGTGGTATACCCTGCATCAGCCTGCCACCTTTACCATCACCGGGCGTGCAGCCATGCCGATGGAGATGTGGATGCCGTTGTTGCTGATGGTGCTGGGCTTCTACAGTTTCTTCATCGCGCTCACTCTGATGCGCACCCGCAGCGAGATTTTGCGGCGTGAATCGAACAAGCACTGGGTACGTGAGCTGGTGGGGGAGAGACACTAATGGCTTTCGATACACTCAATGACTTTTTCGCCATGGGTGGCCACGCTGTCTATGTCTGGACGTCCTGGGGCCTGACCCTGGCGCTACTGGTCGGCCTGGTCGTGCATGCCTTCCAGGAGCGGCGCCAGCTTATGCGCCAGTTACAACGCCAGGCCCGTCGCGAAGAGCGCCGTCAACCTCAATCTCGTACCAGCGCGCCATCGATTTCAAACAGTAGTGAGGCAAGTACCCATGACGCCTAAACGCAAGCAGAAGCTATTCATGTTTCTCGGCCTGGTATCCCTTACGGCGATTGCCGTGGGGCTGACGCTGTATGCGCTGCGCTCAAATATCAACCTGTTTTTCAGTCCGGTGCAGATTGTCGCCGGAGATGCGCCTTTCGAACGCCAGCTTCGTGCCGGCGGGATGGTGCGCGAAGGTAGTGTCTCGCGTAACCCGGATAGCCTCGATGTGGAGTTCACCGTGACCGACTATGTCGAGGATGTGCGCGTGCACTACAGTGGCATCCTGCCTGACCTGTTTCGTGAGGGGCAGGGCGTTGTGGTTGTTGGCCAGTTGCAGCAGGACGGCTGGATCAAGGCCGATCAGGTACTGGCACGCCACGATGAGAACTACATGCCGCCCGAGGTTGCCGATGCGCTTGAAGCCGCCGGCTACTCGCCCGCTGACTACCAGGCCAAGGCCGCCGAGGTGGGCAAGCGAATCGAAGCGCGCGATGCAGAAGGCGCTAGCCAGTACTGAGCCGGAGCTTCCATGCAGATTCAGATGATTCCCGAAATTGGCCATTTTGCTCTCGTCATTGCACTGCTCTTTGCCGTTGTGCAAGCAGTGCTTCCATTGGCTGGCGCCACTCTGCGTCGGCCACTGTGGATGGCTTAC
The DNA here is from genome assembly GCA_019114645.1 of Candidatus Halomonas stercoripullorum. GTDB lineage: Bacteria > Pseudomonadota > Gammaproteobacteria > Pseudomonadales > Halomonadaceae > Halomonas > Halomonas stercoripullorum. Next base: position 11,738 of record DXFC01000060.1, on the reverse strand, counting down.
GCCCGACCCATGGCGACCGGCCAGTTTCTGTTCGTGGCCATTGCATACGCCGCCTTGACCGCCAGCTATATGCTTGATGACTTCAGTGTCATCAACGTCGCTAACAACTCCAACTCCATGCTGCCCTGGTTTTACAAGTTCAGTGCGGTATGGGGCAACCATGAGGGATCGGTGCTGCTATGGAGCCTGATGCTGGCAGGTTGGGGGTATTACGCCGTACGTTACTCCCGCGAGTTGCCGCGTGACGTCGTCGCCCGGGTGATTGGCGTGCTGGGCTTGGTGAGTGTCGGCTTTCTGTTATTCATTCTGCTGACCTCCAATCCATTTGAGCGCATCCTGCCCAACGTGCCCCAGGATGGCGCCGACCTGAATCCGCTGCTACAGGATATCGGCCTGATCCTGCATCCGCCCATGCTCTACATGGGCTATGTGGGCTTTTCGGTGGTCTTTGCTTTTGCCATCGCGGCGCTGATCGGTGGACGCCTTGATGCCGCCTGGGCACGCTGGGCGCGTCCCTGGACCAACCTGGCCTGGGCTTTCCTCACCGTAGGCATTGCATTGGGTAGCTGGTGGGCCTACTACGAGCTGGGCTGGGGCGGCTGGTGGTTCTGGGATCCGGTCGAGAACGCTTCGCTTCTGCCCTGGCTGACCGGCACTGCGCTAATGCACTCGCTGGCAGTGACCGAAAAACGTGGCTCGTTCAAAAGCTGGACGCTGTTGCTGGCAATTACCACCTTCTCCTTGTCGCTGCTGGGCACCTTCCTGGTGCGTTCCGGTGTGCTGACCTCGGTGCATGCGTTCGCCAACGACCCATCGCGGGGTTTCTTTATCCTGATGTTGCTGGGCATTACCGTGGGCCTCTCCTTGCTGGTGTTCGCCCTGCGTGCTCCTCGTGTTAGCCACAAGGTGGGCTTCAGCTGGCTGTCGCGTGATGCACTCTTGCTGGTCAACAACATCATGCTGGTGATCATGACCGTCACCGTGTTGATGGGGACCGTCTATCCGTTGCTGCTGGATGCCCTCAACCTGGGCAAGATCAGCGTGGGCCCTCCTTACTTTAATGCCCTGTTTGTGCCGCTGACCCTGATCATGGCTATTTTCATGGGCATGGGGCCGGTAGCGCGCTGGAAGGACACCCGTGCCAAGCTGCTGATCCAGCGCTTGTGGTTGGCTGCCGTATTGGCGGTAGTAATGGGCATGGCACTACCACTGATCTTTGCCGAGCGCTGGAGTGTGGCGGTGGCGATCGGCCTGATCGCCGCACTGTGGATTGTGTTACCGATGTTCCGGGATCTTTTTGACAAGACACGCAACGCCAAATCGTTGGGCGCGGGGCTCAAGAAGTTGTCACTGGCTTACTGGGGTATGCAGCTAGGCCACCTTGGCGTCGCGGTGACTATGGTTGGCGTGGCGGCCGTGTCAAACTACGAGATCGAGCGTAACGTGCGCATGGGAGTGGGGGACAGTGCCAGCGTAGCCGGCTATACCTTCACCATGACCGAGCTCTCCAGCCACCGTGGTCCCAACTTCCTGGCCGACAGCGCGATCATCGAAGTACAGCGCGAGGGTAGCCAGCGCAGTTTTACCATGACCCCGGAAAAGCGTCTCTATCTTGCGCGTGGCATGCCCATGACGCAGGTCGCTCTGCGCCCGGGCTTTTTCCGTGACCTCTATGTGGCCATGGGTGAGGATCTGGGTGATAACACCTGGGCCATGCGCATTCAGTACAAGCCATTTGTACGCTGGTTATGGCTGGGTGGTCTGCTGATGGCCGCTGGTGGGGTACTGGCAGTTGCTGACAAGCGCTATCGGCGTCTGGCCACGGCCCAGGATCCGGAGCGCAAGGCGGCACTGGATGCCAAACCGCAGGAGGCCACGACATGACCCGCCGTTTGTTGTTGCTGTTGCCGTTGATCGGCTTTCTGGGCTTGTCGATCTTTCTCTACCAGGGGCTGTCGCTCAATCCCTTTCACCGCGACTCGGCACTGATGGCACGCGACTTCCCCGAGTTCGACATGGTGACGCTGGAAGATCCCGGGCAGCGTGTCGACAATTCGTTGCTGGCTAGGGGCGAGGTCACCCTGGTCAACGTCTGGGGCGAGTGGTGCCCCGAGTGCAAGCGCGAAATGCCGCAGTTGCTGGACTTGGCGGATCGCGGGATTCGCCTGGTGGGCATCAGCTACAAGGACACCCGCGAGAAGGGACTCGGCTTTCTGCAGGATTTTGGCAATCCGTTTGAGTTGAACATCTTCGATCCCGAAGGTGAGCTCGCGTTTGAGCTGGGTGTGTATGGTGCCCCCGAGACCTTCCTGGTGGACCGCGAGGGTATCATTCGCTACCACCACACTGGTTATATTTCGGCCAGTGACGTACGTGAATACATCCTGCCGGAGGTGGAAAAATGGCAGTGACTCGAGGGAGTGTCGCCAGCCGCCTGGCGCTGCTCATGGTGCTGTTGTTCACAGCTTTGCTTGCGAGTGGTGTACAGGCAAACATGACATCGAATGCCATTGAGCTGCGTGAGTTCGACGACCCGGTGACAGAGCAGCGCTATCGCAGTCTGACAGCCTCACTGCGTTGTCCTACCTGTGAGAACCAGGCGATCAACGACTCCGATGCCCCTGTGTCGGGCGATATGCGTGACCGGGTCTACATGATGCTGATGGATGACCGCTCCGACATGGAGATTCTTGATCACATGGTTGAGCGTTTCGGTAACTATGTGCTGTACAACCCGCGTCTGGAAGGACGGACTTTCCTGCTGTGGGCGCTTCCGGCCGGACTGGTGCTGGCCGGCTTTGGGCTGGTGGCGCTGGTGGTGCGGGCACGACGCAACGCCTCTTCCCGGGTACTCAGCCCTGATGAGCGTGAGCGTCTTGAAGCCATGATCAGCCACCGCGGGAGAAACCAATGATTGAACTTTGGCTTGCCTTTGCCCTTTTGTTGCTTCCCGCGTTGTGGCTATTGATCGCTCCGCTGCGCCGGGCGCGTCTGGTGCATGATGCCCAACGCAATTTTGAAGCCAACGACAAGGCAACCGAGCAGAACGTGGCGATTTATGAGCGCCGTCTGGCGTCGCTTGAAGCGGCGCTGGAGCGGGGTGATATCGACCAGACGCGCTATGCCGAGGATCGCCTCGACCTCGACCGCAGCTTGCTCGAAGACACGGAAGGCCTGGTTCAGCGCCCGCTGCAAGCGCCGGCTGTCGGACGTCTGGTCGTGCCTGTTATTGCCGTGGCGGTAGTAGCAGCAGCGGTATTTTGGTACCAACAGCATGGTGCCGAGGGTGACCTGGCGCTGTTTGATACCTTCCAACAGAGCGAATCCCTGCCCGAGCTGATGAAGGGTCTTGAGCAGCAGGCCCAGAGCCAGCCGCAAAATGCCAACGTCTGGGCATTGTTGTTCCCGATCTATCGTGATTCGGGTCAGGGGGAGGCGGCACTGCATGCGCTGGATAACCTGATTGCCATCGAAGGACGCAACCCCTCATTACTGGCACAAAAAGCGCAGCTCAAGTTCTTTATGGCCGAGCGCAATGTTACCGATGAAGTGCAGGCGTTGATTGATGAAACCTTGCGTGGCAACCCGAGTGAGCCGACCATTCACGCCATGCTTGGGGTGCATGCCTTTGACAACAGTGAGTTCGAAGAGGCGATTGATTACTGGCGTCGGGCCATAGCCGGCATGGGTGAGTCGGCAACCACAGAAGCACTGCGCGAGGGCATACAGATCGCCCAGGTGCGTCTTGGCCTGCCATCCGAAGCCGGGCAGGCAGTGCCCCAGGGGCCTGGCGTACATGTCAGTGTCAGCCTTGATGAGTCCCTGCAAGGCCGGCTCGGAGATGATACTCAAGTCTTCGTTGTTGCTCGCGATATGGCGGGCGAATTGCCACCGCTGGCAGTGGCGCGACTGACGCTCGGAGATTTGCCTGCCACTCTAGTACTCGACGACCGTCACGCCATGTCCGAGGCCGCCATGCTGTCCCAGGTCAGCGAAGTCCGCTTGCTGGTGCGTGTGACGCAGAGTGGTAATGCCACTCCTGAGGCGGGAGACATGTACGGCGATGTAGGGAGTGTAGCGGTGGGTGATGTTGATGGTGATCCCGTCGAGGTTATCATCGACCGCATCATCGAGTAGCCTGCATGCGGCTGACCTCAATTCGCCTCAGCGGGTTCAAGTCCTTCGTCGATCCGGTCACGGTGCCCTTCAATGGCAACATGACCGCGATCGTCGGCCCCAATGGCTGTGGCAAGTCGAACATCATTGACGCCGTACGCTGGGTCATGGGCGAATCTTCGGCCAAGACCCTGCGCGGCGAATCGATGACCGACGTCATCTTCAATGGCTCCACCGGACGCAAGCCGGTGGGGCAAGCCTCCATCGAACTCCACTTCGATAATAGCGACGGCAGCATGGGTGGCCCTTATGCCCAGTACGCCGAAATCGCGGTCAAGCGCCTGGTCACGCGGGATGGCCAGTCCAGCTACTTCTTCAACGGCCAGAAGTGCCGTCGGCGTGATATTGCCGACCTGTTCATGGGTACCGGTCTCGGCCCGCGCTCCTACGCCATCATTGGGCAGGGCATGATTTCGCGACTGATCGAAGCGCGGCCAGAGGAACTGCGTGCCACGCTTGAAGAGGCGGCAGGGATCTCCAAATATAAGGAGCGCCGCCGCGAAACCGAAAACCGCATGCGGCGTACCTGCGAGAACCTCGAACGTCTTGAAGACATTCGTGATGAGCTCGACAAGCAACTTGAGCGCCTGAGAAGGCAAGCCGAAGCGGCCCGTCGCTACCAGGCACTCAAGCAGGAGGAGCACCGTCTCAAGGGCGAGCTGGCACTGCTGCGGGGTCGCGCCTTGCGTCTCCAGCAGCAGGAAGAGGCGCAGCGGGTAGGCGAGCTGGAAACCCGGGTCGAGCGCGAAGTCCTCGCGCTACGTCAGTGTGAACGCCGTCTCGAAGAGGGGCGTGCGGATCATGATGCGCTGGCTGAAACGCTGGAAGCCTGTCAGGCCCGCTTCTTTGAAACCAGCGGTGCCATTGCCCGCCTGGAGCAGAACCTTGAGCATGCACGTAGCCGTGAAGGTCAGCTCATCACCGATCTGGAGAGCGCACGTCAGGAATTGACCGAGCTTGACCGCCTGGGTGAGCACGACCGCGAGCGGCTGGTTGCACTGGATGAGCGTCTTGAAACTTTGGTACCGGAGCAGGAAGAGCTGGCCGAACAGCTGGCTGAGCTTGAAGCGATGCTGGAAGAGGCGGAGCCCGGTGCCGAGGAGGCTGAGCAGGCTTTTGAAGCGTTCAATGAAGGTTGGCGCGAAGGTGGCCGCCAGGCGGAGCGTAGCCAGGACCGTTTACGTGAGCTGGAAAACCGCCTGACGCAGCTGGAAAGTGACACTCAACGTCGGCGCCAACAGCAGCAGGAGCTACCCGACCTGGCCGAGCTGATGGCTCGCCGTGATGAACTCAAAGAGCAGTTGCTGGAAAGCGAGCTGGCCCGGGAACAGCTCGAAACACGCCGAGACTCACTACAGGCCGTACGCAGTGAAGCCCGCAAGAGAGTTGCGGCGCTGGAGCGTGAGCGCGAAGAGGAGCGTAACCTGCGTAGCAGCTTGCAGGGTGAGCTGGCGTCGCTGGAGGCACTGATTGAGGCTGCTCTCACCGATCCCGACGAGGCCTTGAGTGTGCATCTCGCTGCGCACCGGCTGAGTGAGCTGCCCCGACTGGGTGAAACCCTTGAAGTGGAGCCTGGCTGGGAAGCGACCGTCTCTTGGGTGCTGGCACCCTGGCTCAAGGCGCGTCTGGTTGAGCCCGCGACGCTTCAGGCGGCCTTGGAGTTGCCACCCGCCGAGCTGGGTGCGCTTGCTCCGCAGCCCAGTATCGAGATCCCCAAGCAGAGCCTGGCAGCCAGAGTCCAGGGTGCCGGAGCGGCGCAGAACTGGCTGATATCGATTCGTTGCGTTGATAGTGACGCCGAAGCTTGGGCCGGGCGGGCGGACCTGAACCGGGGGGAAAGTCTGATTACGCCGCAGGGGCTTTGGCTGGGGCGGGACTGGGTGCGCCACCGGGGGCACGGGGCGGGGCCTGATGCCCTGCTGGCCAACCGTCGACGTTTCAGCGAAGCCGGTGCTGAGCTGGAGCGGATCGATGCGCAGCTGGCCACCCGGGAGCATGCTATCGAAAGCGAGCTTGAACGTATCGAGCAGGCTGAGCGTGAGCTCGAAACGCTACACCATGAAGAGCGGCGCCTGACAACTGAACAGCAGCAGCTGGCGGTGCAGGAAAGCGGTCTGGCCAGCCGGCTGGAGCACTTGCACGGGCGTGCCGGGGAGCTGGCCGAAGAACTGACCACACTGGACGAGACCCGGCAGGAAACCCTGCTACTCATTGAAGAAGCACGCGAACGCTGGCAGCTGGCCCTGCAGCAGCTGGAAGAGAGTGCCGAGCAACGTGAGCACCTGGAGCGGGTGCGCAATGAGGCTCGCGAGCGGCTGGCAGGATTTCGTACACGCCAGCGTCCCCTGCATGAGCATATCCAACAATTGGCGCTGGAATACCAACGGCTTGCTACCGAGCGTGCGGGGCTGGCCGAACAGCAGGGACGTAGCGGCGATACCCGTCAGCGCTTGGTGACACGGTGTGAAGAGCTCAGCGAGATGCTTGAAGAGCTGCGTCAACCTGATGATGAACAGCGTGAGCAACTTGATGAGCTGCTGTACCGCCGTGAAGGCGACGAGCGCGCCTTGAACGAGGCCAAGGCGCGTGCCGCCGAGCTGGTGGAACGCCTGCGTGACGATGAGCTGGCACGGCAAAATCATGAGCGCAACCTGGAAGGTATCCGCGAGCGGTTGCAGCAAGCACGCATGCAGGTGCAGGCCCTGGCGCTCAAGGCCGAAACCCAGGACGAGCAGCTTGCGGAGTTGGGCCACCAGGCCGCCGAGCTGGAAGCGCAGCTGGACCCCAACGCCACCGAATCAGCCTGGCAAACGCGGCTGGAAGAAATGGGCGAACGGATTCGGCGGCTGGGTGCCATCAACTTGGCCGCCATCGAGGAGTACGAGCAGCAGGCCGAGCGGCGCGACTATCTCGAGGCGCAGCAGGCCGAGCTCAATGAGGCGCTGGAAACCCTGGAGCGAGCCATTCGCCGTATCGACCAGGAAACCCGTACGCGTTTTCGCGACACTTTTGAGCGCGTCAATCAAGGTCTCCAAACCCTTTTCCCGCGGGTCTTCGGGGGCGGTACCGCATGGTTGACGTTGACCGGCGATGATTTGCTTGATACAGGTGTCGCCATCATGGCGCGCCCACCGGGCAAGAAGAACAGCACGATTCACCTGCTTTCGGGTGGCGAAAAAGCATTGACGGCACTATCGCTGGTATTTGCTATCTTCCAACTTAATCCGGCGCCTTTTTGTATGCTGGATGAAGTTGATGCTCCACTTGATGACGCCAACGTGGGTCGCTATGCCAAACTGGTAAAAGATATGTCCGACTCAGTGCAGTTCATCTATATCACGCACAACAAGATCGCCATGCAAGCAGCCGAAAGATTAATGGGTGTTACCATGCAGGAACCGGGTGTTTCACGTTTGGTTGCAGTTGGCGTCGAAGAGGCCGCAGCTCTAGCTGAAGCTTGAAAAACTTGAAATGACAGCGTAAAAGCGTTATCAGGTGGCATACTAGTAACAATGCTGCTTATATTGCAGTAGCGGGCTGACAAGGAATTAGCGCAGGGTCGATTGGACATCCAAGCAATTATGCCGAAGCTTGACAAATAAAAAAGTGGCCTTTTTTTCGGCAATCGCGCTATGCTGTTAGCGATATCCATCCGGCATGGCGCCCTAGAGATAGGCAAGTAGACCCATGGAACTTAGAGAATGGCTGATCATTCTGGGGCTGGCACTGGTGACACTCATCGTCATTGACGGTGTACGTCGCCTGAAACGTCAGCGCCGAGTGCCCCGCCTGGACCAGGTAGGGGACAACAACAATCAGGTCGAAGGCCAGAGGAGCGGCAACGACTACGACGACAACTGGGAACTGCCTAACGGCGGTGCCAGGGTGGTCAAACCGGCGAACTACGCCGAGGTGCAGCCCAAGCCCAAACTGCAACGCCAGGAGCATCCCGGGTCTTCCCGGACCTTGGCCAGTTTCCAGGCGGCCCAGGCCAATACTGCTGCGCCAGAGCCGGAACCGGCTGCGACTACGCCTCCGCCCGAGCCAGTCGAGTCGGTCAAGCCCGCTGAGCAAACCCGGCCGGTCACACAGGAAACCCAGCCTGCTACATCCCAGGCCGCCGAGCTGACGCAAGCTCAACATGCAGATGCCTCAAGTGCAGTCACTGAACAAGCAGAACCCGTTGTCGGGCAGGCCACGCCCGAGTCTCTCAGTGAGCGCCTGGAGCCGACGCTCTCCGCGCTTGATGAGACATCGCATGAACCTGAAGTCACATCATCGATGGCTGCGGTCGAAGCCCTGAGTGCCGATCCTGACGATCATGACCCCCATTACGATGACGATGAGCGCTATCGTCTTGTCGATCTCGAAGGCATGAGTGATTCGATCAAGGATCGCTCGCGTCGTATGGGCGTATCGGTTCAGCGCTTTGGTGCCACCATGCGTCAACGACTGGCCGAACGCAGCGAACGCAAACATGAAGAGAAACTGGAGCGTGAGCGGCAGCGTGCCGAGAAAGCCGCTCTGGAGATCGAGCGCAAGCGTCTCGAAGCCGAGGCCCAGGCTGCCAGGGAAAGCGAACGTCGGCGTCTTGAAGCCGAGGCTATTGAACTGGCTGATGACGACGATCCCCTGTTTGCTCCATCACGTCCCCGTGCTACAGAGCGGGAGCAGAAGAGTACTCCGGCACCTTCAGAGCCGATGGTTGCGACACAATCAGAAGCAAGTGACGTGGCGGAAGCGGTCAATGCCGATGTGGTTCGTGCCCATCCCACCCTGGCCCGGGCATTGCGCCACAATGTCTGCGCCGAGCGTGCACGAGTGACGCTTAGCCAGGCCGATGAAGTGATCGTCATCAGCGTGTTGTCGCGTGATGAAGAAGGCTTCTCGGGTGAAGCCCTGCTGGATCTGATGTTGGCCTGCGGTCTGCGTTACAGCAGCGATATGGGAATTTTCCATCGCTTCGAGACCGAGGACGATGCCAGTGATTTGCAATTCTCCATGGTCAACGCCCTCAAGCCGGGAACCTTCCCCATTGAGGCCATGGATGAGTTCCGCACTCCGGGTATTACCCTGCTGATGCCGCTGCCTGGTGCAGTGGATACCGCTGCTGCTTTTGAAGCGATGTTCGAGACCGCCATGGTGATCGTCCGCAACCTGGGAGGTGAACTGAAAGACGAAAACCAGAGTGTGATGACGGCGCAGACCGTGGAGTTTGCACGTCAGCGCGTACAAGAGTTCGAACGGCTCAATCGGCTTAATCGTTACCAGGCCAATTAAGCAGTCTAAGCCGTCAGAAAAATTGCCCCCGCAAGGTTCGCCCTGTGGGGGCGATTGTTTTGTGTCTGACCGGTTTGGCAGGGGCCGTTTGATCAGAGCCATTTTGGTAAGATAAGAGCCATTAGGGCTTCGCGCCTTGAGCCCATGTTACTGACTGGAATCACGACCCAATGACTCAGCCCGCTCCTGACACCATTGAAAGTATCGCTCAGCTGCGCGTCGCACTCGACGATGCCAATTATCGTTATTACGTGCTTGACGAACCGCACCTGACCGACGCGGAGTATGACCGCATGCTGCGCCGTTTGCAGGAGCTGGAACAAGAGTTCCCCGAGCTGGTCACACCGGATTCCCCTACCCAGCGGGTTGGTGCACCGCCGGAAGCGGGCTTTCCCGAGGTCGAGCATGCCGTGCCCATGCTGTCACTGGATAACGCACTGGATGAGGCGGAGGTTAAAGCTTTTGTCAAACGTGTGGGCGAGCGTCTGGAGCTGGATGGTGAGACGCTCCGCTTCTGCTGCGAGCCCAAGCTCGACGGCGCCGCCGTGTCGCTGGTCTATGAGCGTGGCGTCTTGATCAGTGGCGCGACCCGGGGGGATGGCCGTACCGGTGAGGGCATCACCTCCAACCTGCGTACCCTGCCCACGATTCCGCTGAAATTGCGTGGAGATGCTCCCGAGCTGCTGGAAGTACGGGGGGAAGTCATCATGAGCCATGCCGGCTTCGAACGGCTCAATGAGCGGGCCCGGGAGGAAAACGACAGGGTGTTCGCCAATCCGCGCAACGCCGCAGCGGGCAGTTTGCGTCAGCTGGACCCCAGGGTTACCGCGACACGCCCGCTGGAATTCAGCGCCTATCAGGTCGCCCGTGTCGAGCCTGATCCGGGTGATACCAGCCACAGCGAGCTGATGGCGCATCTCAGGGTATACGGTTTTCGTATCAGCAACCGGCTGGCGGTGGTAACCGGCAGCCAAGGCATCCTCGACTACTGTCGCCAGCTCGGCGAGCAGCGTGATGCGCTGGGCTACGATATCGATGGCGTGGTGATCAAGGTCGACGACTTGCGCCAGCAGCGCGAGCTGGGCTTTGTGGCCCGAGCTCCGCGTTGGGCCACGGCGTTCAAGTTCCCTGCCCAGGAGGAGATTACCCGACTCAACGATGTCGAGTTCCAGGTGGGGCGAACCGGTGCCATTACGCCGGTGGCACGGCTTGAGCCGGTTGCGGTGGCAGGAGTCATCGTATCCAACGCCACCTTGCACAATGCCGATGAGATTGAGCGCCTTGGCGTGAAGATTGGCGACACCGTCGCCATACGCCGGGCCGGGGACGTGATTCCCCAGGTCGTCAGAGTGCTGGAAGAGCGCCGCCCGGATGATGCGCGCGAGATCATTTTTCCTCCAAGCTGCCCGGTATGCGGCTCTGATGTCGAGCGCCTGGAGGGTGAGGTGGTGGCGCGTTGCTCCGGCGGCCTGGTTTGCGCCGCCCAGCGCAAGGAGGCACTCAAGCACTTTGCCTCGCGCCGGGCACTGGATATCGATGGCCTGGGGGTAAAGCTGATCGAGGCCCTGGTTGAACGTGACTGGGTCAAGACGCCTGCCGATCTGTTCCGCCTCGATGCCGAAAGCCTGGCCACGCTACCGCGCATGGCACAGAAGTCAGCCGACAACCTCATGGCAGCACTGCAGAAGGCGCGACAGACCACGCTGGCACGCTTCATCTACGCTTTGGGCATCCGCGAAGTGGGCGAAGCCACGGCAGCCAACCTGGCACGCCATTTCGGCACGCTGGATGCGTTGATGGCCGCAGGGCAAGCGGAGCTCGAAACGGTGGAAGATGTGGGGCCAATCGTGGCCAGCCATGTACATACCTTCTTTCGTCAGGCCCACAACCGCGACACCATCGACGCACTACGTGAGCTGGGCGTGACCTGGGCCGAGGAGAGTGTCGGTGAACGCCCCCAGCCGCTGACAGGCCAAACCTGGGTGCTGACCGGCTCGCTGGAAAGCATGACACGGGATCAAGGCAAGGAGCGCCTGCAGGCACTGGGCGCCAAGGTTGCCGGCAGCGTATCGAAGAAAACCACCGCTGTCGTCGCCGGCGAGGCCGCCGGCAGCAAGCTGACCCGAGCCCGGGAGCTTGGCGTAGAAGTCCTCGACGAAGCGGCATTTATCGAGCGTCTAGCTGCCTGGGAGAACGGCGAAAGCACCGCTGGCAGTGAGGAGGAACCGTCATGAGCAGCCGTTTTATCGAAGTGCCCTACCGTATGTTACCCGGTGAAACCC
>DXFC01000059.1 GCA_019114645.1 Candidatus Halomonas stercoripullorum | reverse complement strand
TGCCCGGGGGCGAGAAAATGGTCTGGACCCGGCGCTGCTGGATCGTCTGGCCCTGGATGACGCCCGCTTCGATGCCATGATCGAGGGGCTGAAACAGGTGGCGGCACTGCCTGACCCGGTGGGTGAAATCGATGGGCTGCACTCGCGTCCCAGTGGCATTCAGCTGGGGCAGATGCGCGTTCCGCTGGGAGTGATCGGCATTATTTATGAATCACGCCCCAATGTGACGCTGGAGGCCGCCAGCCTGTGTCTCAAGTCAGGCAATGCCAGCATTCTACGCGGAGGCTCCGAGGCACGTGATTCCAATGCCGCCATTGCCGCCTGCATTCGTGCAGGGCTGGGTATGGCTGGCCTGCCGGAAACCGCTGTTCAGGTGGTAGCGACGACGGATCGTGCCGCGGTGGGACAGTTGATCACGATGCCCGAATATGTCGACGTGATCATCCCGCGCGGCGGAAAGTCGCTGATCGAGCGTATTTCACGTGAAGCCAAGGTGCCGGTCATCAAGCATCTTGACGGGGTGTGTCACGTCTACGTGGACGCCAGTGCCGATCTTGACAAGGCCCTTGCCATTGCGGTTAACGCCAAGACCCATCGCTACGGCACCTGCAACACCATGGAAACCCTGCTCGTTGACGCTCCGGTAGCGGCTGCCTTGCTGCCGCGGCTGGCCGAAGCCTATGCCGAACACGGGGTTGAGCTGCGTGGCTGCGAGCGCACCCGGGAGATCCTCGCCGGGATCACGGCGGCTAGTGATGAGGACTGGGGTACCGAGTATCTGGCGCCGGTATTGGCGGTGCGTGTCGTCGACGGTATCGATGTCGCCATCGAGCATATCGAGCGCTACGGCTCCCACCATACCGATGCCATTATTACCGAAAATTATGGGTTGGCTCGGCGTTTTATGGCCGAAGTCGACTCCAGTTCGGTGATGGTCAACGCTTCGACCCGTTTCGCTGATGGTTTCGAGTATGGCCTGGGGGCGGAGATCGGAATTTCCACGGACAAGCTCCATGCGCGTGGTCCAGTGGGGCTCGAAGGCTTGACCACCCGCAAGTATGTCGTGCTGGGCGACGGTCAGGTTCGCCAGTGACTCAAGGGCAGGCGGTACAGGCTCAAGCGCCTACCGGAGCGCCGCGTGTCGCCATGCTGGGAGGCACTTTCGATCCCGTGCATCTTGGGCATCTGCGCAGTGCGGTCGAGCTGCGTGAATTACTGAACCTGGACCGGGTGCACATGGTGCCGGCAAGGTTGCCGCTGCTGCGCAACTCGCCACAAGTGAGCGCCCGGCAACGTCTGGCGCTGTTGCAACTGGGCATCGGCGACACCCCGGGATTGATCGCCGATGGGCGTGAGCTCGAGCGCGAAGGTCCCTCCTACTCGGCTGATACCCTGGCCAGTCTGCGTGATGAGTATGGCGCTGACGCGCGTTTGATCATGGCGCTGGGACATGATGCTTTCCTGCGTTTGACCGAATGGCATGCACCCCAGCGGCTGTTCGAGTTGGCGCACCTGGTCATAATCGAGCGACCAGACCATCAGGCGTTGCTGTCGACGGCGTTGCGCGAACTGATTGCCGGGCGAGAGGTCGATAGTCCAGAGTCGCTGATGCAGCGTCCGGCCGGAAGTCTATTGCGTGTGGCGCTAGCGACTCGCATGGCGGTTTCGGCAACCGGTATACGTCAGCGGTTGGCAGCCGGCCAGAGTGTTCGCTACCTGCTTCCCGAAGCGGTCGAGACCAGAATCATGCAGGCCTCGCTGTATCAGCGCCATTGACGCTGCCAGCAGCAGCCAGAGGCGCTACAATAGCAGGTCCAACCATTCCCATCGATGAGGGGCTATGCCAAACCATTCCCTAAACACAGCTACGCTTAAGACGGATTCGCTCAAGACACTGGTGCTCGATGCGCTGGATGATCTCAAGGCCAAGGATGTGGCACTACTGGATGTATCCCGGCTGACGAGCGTTACCGACCTGATGGTCGTGGCTAGCGGCACTTCCACCCGTCATGTGGCGGCCTTGGCCAATAACGTGGTTGAACGCGTCAAGGCGGAAGGTATTCAGCCTCTGGGTGTTGAAGGGGAGGCAGGAGCCGACTGGGTGCTGGTGGATCTTGGCGACCTGGTGGTGCATGTCATGCTGCCCGAAACCCGGGCGCTGTACGATCTGGAGCGCCTGTGGGCCGACCTGCCAAGCGATAGTGAGGGCCGCCAGGAGTCGCATGGCACATGAAGATTCGCCTACTGGCGGTTGGCACGCGCATGCCTGCCTGGGTCAACACTGGTGTCGAGGAGTATCGCAAGCGTTTACCCCGCGACTTTGCACTTGAAATTGAAGAAATTGCGCCGGGTCAGCGGGGTAAAAACGCTGATACGGGCAAGGCCGTGGCGCTGGAAGCCAAGCGTATCCGCGAACGGCTGCGCGGCGATGAGCTGATCGTGGCGCTGGAAGTCGAGGGCCAGGCCTGGAGCACTCCGCGCCTGGCGCAGGAAGCCGAACGCTGGCGCCTTGAAGGGCGGGATGTCGTGTTACTGGTGGGTGGTCCGGATGGCCTTGCGCCCGATCTTTCGGCGGTGGCCGAGCGGCGCTGGTCACTCTCTCCTTTGACCCTGCCGCATCCGCTGGTCAGGGTGATGGTGGCCGAACAGCTCTACCGTGCCTGGACCTTGCTGGTAGGTCATCCATACCACCGCTGAGCCCCGGTTCAGCAACAAATTGATCGAGAGCCACTGCCGGCATGCGCAAGCGCCGAGAAACCCTCAAGAATCCAGAACATGAGCTGCGGATATTTCGTACCCGTGCTGTGCTGGCTGCTTTGGTCATCTTCATTCTGACCGGAGTGCTGGCCGGCCGGTTGGCTTACCTGCAAATCATCCAGCACGAAGCATTTTCGACCCGCTCCGAGAAGAACCGTGTACGGGTCGAGCCGCTGCCACCGAACCGCGGCTTGATCTATGACCGTAATGGTGTGCTGCTGGCGGAAAACCGGCCGACGTATAACCTGACACTGATTCGTGAACGGGTTGAGGATCTTGACAGCACCCTTGACCGGCTCGAGGCGTTGCTGGAGTTGACGCCGGAAGAGAATGAGGATTTTCGTACCCAGGCTCGCCAACCGCAACGGCCATTCCAGCCCGCATTGTTGATGAGTGACCTGGACGAGGAGCAGATTGCCCGGCTGGCGGTCAACCGCCACCGCCTGCCCGGGGTGGAGGTGGAGGCCCAGCTACTGCGTTATTACCCCGAGGCGGACATCATGGCGCATGCGTTGGGCTATGTGGGTCGCATTAATGCCGAAGAAATCAAGACCCTTGACCCCGGGCGCTATGCCGGCACTCACTTCATCGGCAAGGTGGGTATCGAGCGCTTCTATGAGGATGTACTGCATGGACAGGCCGGGCTGCGCCAGGTGGAAACCAACGCCCGGGGACGCGTGCTGCGTGAGCTGGGGCGTACCGACCCGGTGCCCGGTGAAACCCTCACCCTGACAATCGATAGCGAGATGCAACGGCTCGCCTATGAGCTGCTTGATGGCAGGCGCGGCTCCATTGTCGCCATCGTGCCGCATTCGGGAGAGATCCTGGCCATGGTGTCCGCGCCGGGTTTTGACAGCAATCAGTTCGTTACGGGTATCGATGTCGCTTCATACCGCGCCTTGCAAGAAGACATAGACCTGCCGCTGTTCAACCGTGCCATTCGCGGCCACTATCCGCCGGGCTCCACCATCAAGCCCTTCCTGGCTCTCGCCGGTCTGGTGGAAGGGGTAATCACCCCCGATTCCACTATCAATGATCCGGGCTTCTATCAATTGCCCAATGATAGTCGGCGCTACCGCAACTGGTTGCGCTGGGGGCATGGCCGAGTGGATATGGAGCGCTCCATCGCCGTTTCCAATAACACCTATTACTACTCTTTGGCCCATGAGTTGGGAATTGATCGCTTGCACAGGCAGATGGCTGCCTTCGGCTTCGGCCAACGTGTGGGGCATGATGTGTTCGGTGAAAGTGGGGCGCTGATGCCGTCGCGTGAGTGGAAGCAGGAACGCTTCAATCAGCCCTGGTATCCGGGCGAGACCTTGTCGGTAGGCATTGGCCAAGGCTACTGGCAGGTCACGCCGTTGCAACTTGCGACGGCTACCGCCGTGCTTGCCAACCGTGGACGCTGGGTCAAGCCGCGTCTGGCCAGCCGAATCGGCGATACACCGGTGCCGTCAGATTTGCCCGAGACCCAAGGAAACATTGAAGTGCAGAACGACGCCTGGTGGGATCGGGTCTTCTCGGGTATGGAAAAAGTTCTCAGTGGCCATGAAGGGACAGCCCGGCGTACCGGTGCAGGGCTCGGCTATCGCATGGCCGGCAAGTCGGGCACCGCGCAGGTGTTTTCATTGGGCCAGGATCAACGTTATAACGCCGAAGAGCTTGCCGAGCGGCTGCGTGACCATGCCTTGTTCATGGCCTTTGCGCCTCTGGAAGAGCCGCAAATTGCCGTGGCGGTAGTCGTCGAGAACGCTGGTGGAGGCAGTACGCATGCGGCTCACCTGGCCCGTGCCATGACCGATGCCTGGTTGCTGGAGGAGGAGGCGCCGGAACTCGATGAAGTGCTCGAAGCACTGGAAAACGACAACGGCAGCGTAGCGGGGAACTGAATAATGTCCTGGAACCTGTTGACCCAAAGGCTACGCGCCCGGCCACTCAAGGGACCTCAGAGCGGTATGTCGCGGCGCAAAGGGTTCTGGGAGCG
>DXFC01000058.1 GCA_019114645.1 Candidatus Halomonas stercoripullorum | reverse complement strand
ACAGCCCCGCGCACAAAAGAATCGACGCTTGCAAACCAACCAGCGACTGCAGCAACCCCAGCGCCACGATGCCGAATACTCCGGCCAGCTTATTGGCCAGGCCCCAGAAGCCGAAAAATTCGGCTGATTTCTGCTCCGGTGAGAACAGCCCCACCAAAGTACGGCTTGCCGACTGGCTGGAGCCCAGCGAAAGGCCCGCCAGACAGCCCACGAACAGGAACAGGTGTTGCGCTTCCCAGGCCAATCCGAAGACGGCATTGATCCAGGCGGTTACCTCCGGCGTGGCCCAGATGGACACTACCGCCGCCACCCACAACAGCAGGGTCAGTTGGTAGGTGAACTTGGTCCCGATGCGATCCTGCAGGAAGCCGAAACCAATAGCACCAGCCGCTGCGGTGATCTGCACGATAATGAACATGATGTTGCGTATCGAGGTATCCCAGCCGATCACCTGGGCACCATAAATAAAGGCGAAAGCGATGATGATATAAACCCCGGCCATGGAGAAGACCAGTGATATCAGAAAGATACCCAAATCCCGAAAGTGCCTGAGCTCATGCAGAGTGGTAGAGACACGTTGCCAGGCGATTTCGCGATAGCTTCTGGTATGCGGTTGCGGCGTCCCGCGCTCTTGCAGCCAGAGAAAAGTGGGTATCGCAGCCACCAGAAAGAAGACGGCGGCAAAGGGCCCTACCCAGCGGATACGCTCGAAATTCGCGGCGCTGGTCTCGCCCAGCGCCACCAGTGTGAAACCGGCGGCAAAAAGGCCGCCCACATAGCCCAGTGCCCAGCCGAAGCCTGAGATCTTGCCCAGGTCCTGCGGTGGACCCAGGCCCGGCAGAAAAGCGGCAATAAACGACTCGCCCATGGAGTAGGCGTAGTTGGAAAGGACTATCAGCAATACCCCGAGCATGACATAGCCCGGCGCCACAAAGTAGAGCAGCCCGGTCGCGATAACGGTGACGACATAACTGATAAACAGAAACCGCTTCTTGACCGCCCGGTAATCCATGACCGCGCCGCACAGCGGACCGGTGATCACCACCAGCAGATAACTGGTGGCCAGCGCCAGGCTCCAGAGCAGGTTGGCCAGACGAAAGCCGTCCCCGCGATCACCCACGATCACTGTGGTAAACAGTTCACCGAACACCACCGTGATAATCAGCAGCGTATAAGCCTGATTGGCGAAATCGAACATCGCCCAGCCAAAAATTTCCTTGCGTGAAGCCCGCTGCCTGGTTGCCGTCACATCCCGTGCCGATGAGCCGCCCATTCCCTGTCTCCTGTCGTTCAGCCAAACCCGCCGCAAGCGCTAGCCTACCAGCAATCGTCGCGGGGATGACGTAGTGAGTGTACTCACCCGACTTTCCCGATACCGGCTGGCTCTACTTCACATACTCCAGCGGAGACTAAGGCTCTACCGCCGTGGCACTGGCACGCGGCCTGAAGCCGGTTTTCTCCCCGAAATTTACTCCTGGGGCCATCGCCATGTGCTGGGCCTCGCCGTCGACCCGGAGCGCAACGTTGTCTGGGCCGTTGAGGCGCGCAATAACGGTCACGATGAATAGTGAACACTACCCCGACTGGCAAGGCGATCTGCTCATGGGCGGATTCACCATCAGTCATCGTCCCGCGCAGCCGGCTCCTCGTCTGCCCCGGGGCGAGCCTGGATGGCATTGCCCTGCTGCAGCCTTTCGATCGAGGCGCCGCCTTGCCGGGCCAGCTGGGCCAGACGGTCAATTTGCGCATCGAGCTGAGGCAAGGCTTCTTGCCGGTAACGCGATAGATCATCAATGGCTCCCAGCACTTCATCGAAAGCCTCTTCCAGGGTCTGCATGTCAAGCTGCGCTGAAGAGGCGCGGGACTGGATCTCCACCCCTTGCTGACGCAGCGCTCGCGCCGTGCCGCCGATCATTGCCGACGTGGTGGCATTGAGTGACTCGACCCGATCCAGCACCAGCCGCTGATTGGCCAGCGCCAGTGCCACGGCAACCGCTACGGTCAATGCCGATACAGTGACGTGAATGGCGCGGTCGACACCCCGCATCAACTCGCGATTGTTGCGAATGATGACTTCCAGTGCCAGCACGCCTTGCTGGCTTACCGCCTGCTGCTGTTGCAGATCGATAATGCGTTGGCGCAACGGGAACAGCAGCTCCTCCTCGATAAAGGTACGCTGCGGCTGTTCCGGCGCCAGCCGTTCCGCTGCTGCCACCAGACGACGATCAATCAGTCGTCCCAGGTTGACCTGACGCTCGAGCTGGCCCAGCAGGCTGCGCAGGCTCTCCTGATCGTCACCGAGCGTAATGTTATCGCGGCGCAACATATCGCGACCGCCCTCCAGGTCGGCAATGATCGCATTCAAGGCTTCCTGGGCATTTTCAAACTTGCGAAAATAGCGCTGAACGCGACTGCCGGCTCCGGGAAAGCGGGCAAACAGACGATCGAAAGGCCCTGTCGACAGACGCTGCTGATGTGGATCGAGCTCTTGCATGCGCTCACGCAGATCGCTCAATGCCTGCGCCACCGGCCCCCCCTCATCGCCCTGATGGGCCAGCTTGCGCAGTGGCGTCTGCAGCATCTCGCTGTGGTGGGCCGCCTGCCGCTGCAGCTCAAGCCCCATTTCGTCCACTGCCCGGCGTTGGCGATGCAGGGTGGCATCTTCACCGGCCAGCACCTCGTCAACAAAGGTCGCCGCCATACGCTCAAGTTCAGGATCGTCAATCTCGAACTCAGCGCTGGCCTGCGCTTCCGGTGCGACATCCTCCAGCTCGCTGACAATCTGCTCAATCGTTGGCAGTGACAGCGGTGAACCCTGTGACGACTGACTCATGGCATGCTCCCTGTTGGCCAGCTTCAACCTGGCATTTCAATAATACGGCAGTCCGGTTGGGTGCCACGCCGGGCAGACTCAATGGCGTTCGCTGCGACTGTAACGCTGTGCCCCCTGAATGAAGCGCCGCAGCTCTTCCAGCGCCTGGTCGGTGGCCAGCGACGCCTGTGGGCGACCGGTTTCCACCTGCGCCAGGGCGACTGCCGTATCATCCAGCAGGGTCAGCGCCGATTCATTTCTGGCCACCAACCGCCGAATTCGCTTTTCGGTCTCTTCAAGCAGCTCCAGCCGCCGCTTGAGGGCAATGCGCTCTTCGACAGCGAGACGGCTACCCTCCCGGGCCAAACGACGGCGTACGTATTCGCCATCCAGTCCGATTACACCACGCGCCTGGGCCGCCATGGACGTGAACGTATCGACCGCACCCAGACAGACCTCGCTGATCAGGCTGCGCGAGCGCTCGAAAGCCAGCTCGGCAGGGTCAAAGCGCGTCGTCAGCAACGCCATCACATGGCGATAGCGAGTGTAGAAGCGATCGACCTGGCCGGCGAGATCCCTGCGGCCAGTATCGACCAGTTGCTGCTTGGCCCGGCACAGCGCCAGCACCACCTCATCGGCATTGGCAGGTGGCTGGGTCGGGTCGAGCTCGGTCACGCCCGCTTCGCGTGCGTTTTGCGCCTGCCTGGCGCGCTGCTGCTGGCTGGCGGCAGTAGCCTGCGCCTGAAGCTGGCGCTGCCGGCGTCGACCGCGCCAGCGTCGCCATCTGCGCTCCACGGGCAGTGCCACCCCGACCGCCACCAGGCCGGCAAGCCAGCCGCCAAGGCTCGGCCCGAAGCCACCCCACAGGGATGTCAACCAGATCACGATGCTGACGAAGGGTAGCAACAAGCCGTAGCGAAACAGCACCTGAAAGCGGCCTGGCTGTTCAGTCGGCAGCACCAGGCGCGGGTTGACCAGGCCAACCAGGCCCCACGGCAGACAGGTCACAAACAACCCATAAGCAAACCCTTGCAAGAATTCGAGCATAAGCCTCGTTTACTCAAATGGATGGCTTTGAGCGATCAATGCCTTACAACACCAGATGCAGCACCAGGGCCACTCCCCCCACCACCAGGGCAGTGATCACGGCAATATCGACGGCACGATCCAGCCAGCGGTCGAAATCAAACCGCCCGCCACTGGGCGTCTTGCGCCGACGCTGGGTAGCACCTCGCCGACGAGAACGGCGAGGCAGGCCGATATTTGTCATGCTGCATGTCCAGTTCTCTTTACCAAGAGCTTACGGCCTGGCGCCCTGGCCGCCAAGCAATGCCTGCCAATCACCTGCAAAGCGTTGCATCCGGATGCTGGGCAGTAGATTCTAGAGGGAAAACTAGCAAGCTAAACACTCAGAGTGACTGCATGCATTCATCTTCTCCCACGCCGCCACCGACTCCCGGCGCCCGGCTGGATATGGCCGGTGTGCTAACCGGCATTCGCCGTATGGCACCACTATCACTATTCGTGGTGGTGTTCGGCCTGGCCTTCGGTGTGGCCGCTCTGGCACGCGGCCTCTCAGGCTTCGAAGCCATGTTGATGAGCAGCTTGGTATTCGCCGGGGTCGCACAGTTCGCCGTGCTTGAGCTGTGGGGCGCTGAAATCCCCTTGCTGCCGCTGGTGGCGACTACCCTGGCCATCAATGCCCGTCACCTGCTGATGGGGGCCGCCATTCAGCCCTGGCTGGCTCATCTACCTCCAGGGCAGCGCTATGGCAGCGTGGTACTGATGAGCGACTCCAACTGGGCCATGGCAGTGGCCGACCGGCAGCGCGGCGAAACCAACCTCGGCATGCTGGTGGGTGGCGGTATCATGTTGTGGGCCACTTGGCTATTCGGAACCTTGCTCGGTGTGTTGTTTGGCAGTGGTATCGAAGCCCCGGAACGTTTCGGCCTCGACGTGATCATGGGCTGCTTCCTGCTGGCCATGCTGTTGGGCGGGCGCCGCGATCTTTCCATGTTGCTCCCCTGGAGCGTAGCCGCCCTGGCCGCGATTGCCGCCATGGCCTGGCTGCCGCCACACTCACACGTTATTGTCGGTGCCCTGGCCGGTGGCCTGGCAGGGCTACTACGCTCCGCCAAACCTGTCAGGGAGACATCATGAGCCTGCACACGACTGCATTAGGCTCAATCATTGCCATCCTGATCATGGCCCTGGTGACCTACCTGACCCGAGCGGGTGGGGTGTTCATCATGTCACATGTCCCCATCGGACCGAAGGTAGAGCGCTTTATCAACGCCATGGCCGGCTCGGTCCTGGTTGCAGTCATCACCCCCATGGCGGTGCAGGGTGACTGGGGCGCACGCATGGCACTGGTCGCCACGCTCGGCGTGATGCTGACCACACAAAAGGCTCTGGCAGCCATCAGCGCCGGTATTTTCACGGCAGCCTTGTGGCGCCTGGTCGTATAATTCCGGGGAACGTTTCATACTCGGGGGGCTCAAAGGGAGAGCCATTTCATACGCTGCCTGGCAGCGTAATTACGGGAGATCTACATGTTCGACCCCAACGACCCGCGTCGTAATGCGGCCTGGCAAGCCGCCCAGCAGTGGCGCGCCCGTGCCAGCCAGTCGTCTGGCGGCGCCTTGGGCGGAGTAAAGCTGGTATTTACCTGGCTGCTGTTTGGCCTGCTGCTGATTATCGGTACCGTCGTCGGACTGTTCTTGCTGCTGCTCGGCTGGGCCCTATTGCCCATCATGCGTTATCGCATGAAAAAGCGCTTCGAACAGCTACGTGCTGAACAGGCCAAAACTGCCGGCGGTAGCTATCACTATCGCGAGACCCATTTTCGCCAAAGCCGACCCGAAAGCCATAGAGGGGAGAATACGCTGCTGGAAGGGGAATATGAGGTGCGTGACGACAAGACACGCCAACGTTAGAGTTCTAGCCTTTCCTCTCGGGCAGAGTGGCAAAGTGAGTCCGCTTATCGTAACGTGAATGACACTACCTATCCTGATGATTCCGGAGACAATAACAATGTCCCAACTTCGGACGACAGCCGCCGGCGTACTGCGCCGTTTGGCGTTAGCCTGCCTGCTGCTCCCCTTCGCCACCAGCAGTCTGGCCAACGACTACCCCACCGAAGCCCGCGTTGACTACGTGCTGGGCTGCATGGCTGCGAATGACAATAGCTACCTGACCATGCGCAAGTGTTCGTGCAGCATCGACGTGATCGCCGAGCACTTGGACTATGAAACCTACGAGCAAGTCGAGGTGGTCCTGGGTATGCAGGATCAGCGCGGTGAGCTTGGCGTGCTGTTCCGCACCGAGCGCGGCATGCAGGATCAGCTACGCGCTCTGCGCCTGGCCCAGGCCGACGCCAATCTGCGCTGTTTCTAATGCCCATGTCGCGCTTGTATCGCAGCTTCGTTCAGGCTGGCGCAACGCTACTGCTGACAGGCGTCACCCTGGGCAGTAGCGCCGCTGATCACATCCAGGGTCAGCGGTTGTTTCGCGCACAGTGTATTGGCTGCCATAGCCTGGAACCCGGCCGCCACCTGGCCGGGCCTAGCCTGCATGAACTGATCGGCCGCCCGGCCGGCTCGATTGAAGACTTCAATTATTCGGCGGCGCTTGAGCGCGCCGACCTGGTGTGGAACCGTGAAACCCTGAACGCCTTTCTTGCCGGGCCGGATAGTTTCCTGCCCGGCACCTATATGGTGCTTTGGGGCCTTGATGAAAGTTCACGCCAACCCATCATTGATTATCTGGAAAGCCTTGCCGCTCCCGCTGCACAGGTCAGCGATTAGGTAACGCGACAGGTGCCGCCCATTCAGCCTCCAGCACCACCGCCTCCTTTGCGTGCCATCATGCCTCGCGAGGGGTTATAGCCCAGAATCGCCAGCGTCAGCAGCACCACAGCCACCGTCACACTGATCGTGATGGCCTCGATATTGAGGCGCTCATACAGTGCAAAGCGCATCATCTCGACCGCATGGGTAAAGGGGTTTAGCGCGGCAATCTGGTAGACCAGATAGCTACCCTCGCGGATACGCCACAGCGGATAGAGTGCCGAAGACAGGAAGAACATGGGAAAAATGACAAAATTCATCACCCCGGCAAAGTTCTCCAGCTGGCGAACGAACGAGGAGAGCAGCAGCCCCAGCGCTCCTACCATAAACCCTGTCACCAGCAGAGTGGGCAGCAGGTAGAGATAACCCGGCAACGGCATCTGGATACCGTAAACCCAGGCGATGGCCAGGAACACATAGACCTGCACCACCGACACCAGGGTGCTCGCCAGCAACTTGCAAACCAGCAGATACCAGCGCGGGAAAGGGCTCACCAGTAGCACCCGCATGCTGCCCATCTCACGGTCGTAGACCATGGAAAGCGAGCTCTGCATGCCATTGAACAGCTGAATCATGCCCACCAGCCCCGGCACGATGTAGACCTCATATAGAATATAAGTCTGATAGGGCTCGGTCATGGCCACGCCCAGTGCCATGCGAAAGCCGGTAGCAAAGACGAACAACCACACCAGGGGGCGCACCAGTGCCGCCAGAAAGCGGCTCCGCTGATGCAGAAAACGCAGTAGCTCGCGCCCCACCACGCCTCGCATACAGTGCAGCCACGGCATTACCTGCATTCAGGGTCCTCATTCACCAGCTGGTCAAAGGCGGCATCCAGACTATCGACACCAAGTCGTGAGGGCAGCTTTTCCGCCCGCTCATTGGCCAGCAGCCGGCCACGGTGGAGCACAATGACCCGGTCGCCGGGATGCACTTCGTCGATAAGATGGGTCGCCCACAACACTGCCACGCCTTCATCAGCACAGAGCCGGTGCGCATGCTCGACCAGCTCACGACGCGACGCAATATCCAGACCCACGGTAGGTTCGTCCAGCAGCAGCAGGCGCGGGTTGTGCATCAAGCCTCGTGCTATTTCTACCCGCCGCCGCTGCCCACCGGAGAGTCGCCGCACCCGGGTACGGCGCTGCTCCAGCAGTCCCACCCGCTCCAGCTGCGCCTCGGCCCGGCGCTTGGCCTCACGCCACCCCATGCCGTGCAGCGCCCCATGATAGGCGAGGTTCTGCATCACGCTGAGATCGAGATCCAGGGTCGGCTGTTGAAACACCACGCCGATGCGGGCATGGGCCTGGACCGCCTGGCGCCTTACGTCGAAGCCGCCGATGCGAATCTCGCCCCGGCGGCGGTCGTACAGACGGGTAATCAGCGAGAAAAGTGTGGTCTTGCCGGCCCCATTGGGGCCGAGCAGTACCGTGAACTCCCCACCAGCCACGCTCAAGGAGACATCATCAAGCGCCGGCCTTGCAGCATAAGAGAAGCTCAGCTGCTGCACTTCCAGGGCCGGCGCTGCGATTTCCTTCATGGCGTGTACTTCACTCACGGCTCGACGATCACCCCCCAGGGGAAACGACCCACCGGGATCGAGCGCACCGCCTCCAGGCGCTCTACATCGATCATCGTTACATCGCCGCTGACACCGTTAGTGGTGTAGAGACGGCTCTCGTCACCGTTGAGTGCCAAGTGCCAGACCCGCTGGCCGACCAGGATATAGTCGAGCACTTCATAGGTCTGCTGGTCCACCACTGCCACTCGGTTGGAGGGGCCCAGAGCAACGAAGCCGTAGCGACCATCCGAGGTCAGCACGACACCCACCGCCTGTACGGTTTCACGCGGCACACCGGGCACATCGAACCGGATGGTGTGCTTGACGTCGAAGGTCTCCTCCATGTCGATGACCGACACGGTACCGGCGATCTCCGCCGAGACCCACGCCTCACTGCTATCGTGAGTGAACTCGGCATGCCGCGGACGCGCCCCCACCAGGCGGTGATGCACCGCCTCCATTTTTTCGGTGTCGATAATGT
>DXFC01000057.1 GCA_019114645.1 Candidatus Halomonas stercoripullorum | reverse complement strand
CCGGAAAGCGGCTGGTAGGCACTGGTCAAGCCCTTGGCGATGGTCATGAGATCAGGCTTGATGGCGTAGTGATGGCTACCGAAATCGGCACCGATGCGGCCAAAGCCGGTCACCACTTCATCGACAATCAGCAGCACATCGTACTTGGCCAACACCGCCTGGATCGCCTCCCAGTAGCCTTCCGGCGGCGGCACGATACCACCGGTTCCCAGTACCGGCTCGGCAATGAAAGCCGCTACGGTCTCGGGACCTTCGGCCAGGATCAGCTCTTCCAGCTTGCTTGCGCAATGCTCGGAGAATTCCCGCTCACTCATGCCTTCCTGCTCGGCGGCGCGGTGATAGTAGTAAGGCGCCTCGGTGTGCAGGATGCCTGACAATGGCAGGTCGAACTGGTCGTGGAACGCCTTGAGCCCGGTCAGCGAACCAGTCGCCAGACCCGAGCCGTGGTAACCACGCTGACGCGAGATCACCTTCTTCTTCTGCGGACGTCCCAGCACATTGTTGTAGTAACGCACGATCTTGAGCTGGGTTTCGTTGGCATCAGAGCCACCCAGGCCATAGAAGACCTTGGACATGCCGGGGCCGGCCAGTTCGATGATTTTCTCTGAGAGCGCAATCTGCGGCTCGTTGGAGTGGCCGACATAGGTGTGATAGTAAGCCAGCTCCAGCGCCTGCTTGTAAATCGCCTCGGCGACTTCGGTACGGCCATAACCGATGTTGACGCAGTAGAGGCCGGCAAAACCGTCGATGAACTCGCGGCCATCCTTGTCGATGATGTGAATGCCCTTGCCGCCAGTAATTACCCGACCCGGCGCCTCGCCACGGGCAAAGTCATGCAGGTGGCTGGAAGCGTGGAAGGTCACCTTGCGGTCGCGTTCGATCAAATCACGGTGCTGCTGGCTCATAGTATCTCTCTCTTCTCAAGGCTCCCCGCTGTCGCGGAGACGTTATAAACAGTGTCAGCGATAACATCCTGGGTGCTGCTAACTTCCGGAAACCGACTCCAAGCCACCCAGGCAGTAATACTTCGTCTCCAGATACTCGTCGATTCCGCTTCGGCCGCCTTCGCGCCCCAGTCCCGACTGCTTGACGCCACCGAAGGGCACTGGCGGACCGGTCATCTTGACGGAGTTGACACTGACCATGCCGTACTTCAATGCCCGCAACAGCTTCCAGATGCGGCGAATATCGTGGGTATAGACATAGGCCGCCAAGCCGTACTCGGTGTCGTTGGCCAGCGTGATAACCTCGTCATCATCACGGTAAGCGGTCACACCCGCCACCGGAGCGAAGTTCTCCTCGCGCCACACCTTCATCTCAGGTGTTACCCCGGTCAGCAGGGTGGGCATGAAGTAATTCTTACCCGGCGCCTGGCTCTGATCGCCGGCCACGAGCGTCGCACCACGTGCGACGGCATCGTCGACGATAGCGGTCGCCTTCTCCACCGCCTGACGGTGGATGAGCGGCCCCAGGTCGACTTCACTCTGCATGCCATTGCCGATGCTGAGCGCCGCCATGCCCTCGGCGAAGTGCCCGACAAAGGCGTCATGAATGGATTCATGCACCAGAATACGGTTGGCCGCCAGACAGTCCTGCCCTGCGGTCTGAAACTTGGCCGCGACTGCCGCCAGGGCCGCTTCTCTGGGGTCCATATCGGGGCCGACGATGAACGGAGCGTTGCCCCCCAGCTCAAGCGACACCCGTTTGACTGTTGCCGCGCTCTGTTCCAGCAGCAAACGGCCGACCCGGGTGGAGCCGGTGAAAGAGAGCGCCTTGATACGCTCTTCGGCGCACAGCAGTTGTGAAACCTCGACCGGCTCGCCCAGCACCACGTTGAACACGCCGGCGGGGATTCCGGCGCGCTCGGCCAGCTCGGCCAGGGCCAGCGCTGAAAACGGTGTCTCACCAGCTGGTTTGACCACCACGCTGCAGCCGGCAGCCAGAGCCGCAGCAGCCTTGCGTGTAATCATCGCCAGCGGGAAGTTCCAGGGCGTTATCAGCGCGGCGATGCCCACCGGCTCTTTGAGCGTACCCAGCGCGGCGTTGGGAATATGACTGGGTAGGGTCTCGCCGTAGGTGCGTTTGCCCTCTTCAGCAAACCAACGCACAAAGCTGGCGCCGTACTCCACCTCACCACGGGCATCGGCCAGCGGCTTGCCTTGCTCCAGGGTCATGATCCGGGCCAGGTCTTCACGATGGTTTTGCAGCAGGTCGTGCCAGGTCTGCAGTCGCTCGGCGCGCTCATCGGCACGCAGTGCACGCCAGTGCACGAAAGCGGTCTCGGCGGCATCCACCGCTGCGTGAATCTGCTCGGCTTCGAGCCAGGGAATGTGACCAATGGCTTCGCCGGTAGCGGGATTGAACACCGCCTCTTCGCGGCCGCCCTCGCCGTGGATCCACTTGCCGTTGACGTAGGCGTGCTGGCGAAACAAGCGCGGATCGTCGAGCAGGGTGGAGAGAGTGTTGGACAGCTTCATGTTCATGGGCACCTCCCTGACGCACCGGCATGAGTTGATTTTGTGTGGCCGGCGTGAAGAAATCGACGAGCAACCTGGCCTGTTGCCAGTAGTGGCTCGATAGACCCATGGTAAGAGAGAACCGCGACAGAGACTTTTCGTTAGCCGATGAGACTAATATGCTTTTTTTCGTGTTCTTTCATAAAACTGTGGTTTTTTCTGAAGGACGCGTAATGCCGGGCTGTTCACGCTTCACTGCCTTGGTCACGATATAGGTGTAGTAGCGCTCGATGCCGACATCCGAGACCAGCCACTCGTCGATCAGGCGCTGGTAGGCGTCAACGGAATCGGCCTCGACCTTCATCAAGTA
>DXFC01000056.1 GCA_019114645.1 Candidatus Halomonas stercoripullorum | reverse complement strand
AGCGAGTCGGCTACTTCTGTGCCGACCGGCACGCTTGCCGCGATGGCAACCTGGTATTCAACCGTACCGTCGGCTTGAAAGATGGCTGGGCGCGGGTCCAGCGAAATGCACCGGGGCAGAAGGGCTGACATGCAACCACTGGATATCAAACTCTATAACACCATGACCCGGCGCAAGCAGCCCCTGGTTCCGCTGGAGCCGGGCAAGGTGCGCATGTATGTCTGCGGCATGACGGTTTACGACTACTGCCACCTGGGCCATGCACGGGTCATGGTCGCTTTTGATGTGGTGACCCGCTATCTACGCTGGCGTGGTCTCGATGTTATCTATGTGCGCAATATCACCGATATCGACTACAAGATCCTTCGGCGTGCCGAAGAGAATGGCGAAAGCATCACGGCGCTTACCGAGCGCATGATCGCCGCCATGCATGAGGACGAGGCACGCCTGGGCGTGTTGCGTCCCGATCACGAGCCCCGTGCCACCGGGCATGTGGCCGAGATCATCAGCATGATCGACACCTTGATCGACAAGGGTTACGCCTACCCGGCGGCCAATGGCGATGTCTACTACCGGGTGCGCAAGTTCGCCGACTACGGCAAGCTTAACAATCGCAATCTCGATGAGATGCGAGCCGGTGCGCGAGTTGATATCGACGAGCACAAGGAAGATCCGCTTGATTTCGTGCTGTGGAAAGCGGCCAAACCGGGGGAGGCGAGCTGGACTTCGCCTTGGGGAGAAGGGCGTCCCGGCTGGCATATCGAGTGCTCGGCGATGTCCAAATGCTGCCTGGGGGATACGTTCGATATTCATGGTGGTGGTCCCGACCTGACTTTCCCGCACCATGAGAACGAAATTGCCCAGAGCGAAGCCGCCAATGGCAAACCCTTCGTCAATACCTGGATGCATGCCGGCGCGGTGCGGGTAAACCAGGAGAAGATGTCGAAATCCCTGGGCAACTTCTTCACTATCCGCGAAGTGCTTGAGGTACACGATCCCGAAGTCGTGCGCTATTTGCTGGTGGCGAGCCACTACCGCAGCCCGATCAATTACGCTCCGGAGTCACTGGCCGAAGCGCGCAAGTCGCTAGAACGTTTCTACACGGCACTGGATGGTGTCGAGCTGGCCAATGAAGCTACGGTCGGGGATGCGCACTACCAGGCGCGCTTCACGGCAGCCATGGACGATGACTTGAATACCCCCGAGGCGCTGTCGGTGCTGTTCGAGCTGGCACGTGAGCTGAATCGCGCCAAACAGGAGGACCCGGCCAAGGCTCCGGGGCTAGCCGCCGAGCTACGTCGCCTGGGTGGCGTGCTGGGGCTGTTTGGCCAGGAGCCGGCGAGCTTCCTCAAGGGTGTGCAAGCGGCGTTGCCACTGGCTGAAGAGGAGATCGAAGCGCGTATCGCCCGGCGGACAGCGGCGAAACAGGCACGGGACTTTGCCGCGGCCGATGCCATTCGCGAAGAGCTTGCCGCCCTCGGTATCGTGCTCAAGGATTCACGCGAAGGTACCGGTTGGTTTTACGAACCACCCGCTGAATCTTGAGTTGATCAACCGCGAACGCCCGGCTTTTGCCGGGCGTTTCGTTGAGGTCGCCTGACTCAAGCAGCGATTCCCGTCTTATACTGCAACGAAGCATACTAATAAGCACACAGACAAGAGAGCCATAACCATGCGATACGGCCTTTATGCGCTGCTGGTGGTAGCTGGCAGCAGTTTGTTCGCGGCGGACGAAGCCCAGGCAAAAGATCCGGTAACGGTCTCCTCCAAGATCGATACCGAAGGCTCGGTGCTGGGTCAGCTGATTATCCAGCGCCTGGAGCAGGGCGGTATCGCGACCGAAGACAGGCTGCAACTGGGCGCTACGAATATTGTGCGCCAGGCGCTGCTCAGTGGAGAGATTGATCTCTATCCCGAATATACCGGTAATGGTGCCTTCTTCTTTGACATGACCGATAGCGATGTCTGGCATGATGCCGAACAGGCTTATGCCAGAGTACGCGAGATGGATGAAGCCAATGGGCTGGCATGGTTGACGCCGGCGCCGGCCAACAACACCTGGGCCATGAGTGTACGGGGCGACCTGGCGCGTGAACATGGTCTAGCGAGCCTGGACGACCTGGTGGACTATCTCGACGCTGGCGGTGAGTTCAAGTTTGCCGCAAGTGCCGAATTCGTTGAATCGGAACAGGCGTTGCCGGCGTTTCAGCAAGCCTATGGCTTTGAACTCACTGCCGATCAGCTACTGGTACTCTCCGGTGGCAATACCGCCGCCACCATGCGTGCTGCTGCCCTGCAGACCAGTGGTGTCAATGCCGCCATGACTTATGGCACCGATGGCGGCCTCAACGCCCTGGATCTCGTGGTACTGGAAGATACACGTGGGGTGCAGCCCATTTATCAGCCGGCTCCGGTGGTACGCGACGAGGTGCTCGACGCTTACCCGGAAATGCCGGGGCTGCTTGAGCCGCTGTTTCAGTCACTTGATCTGGAAACACTACAGCAGTTGAATGCCCAGGTAGCGGTAGAGGGCCGCGATCCACGCCAAGTGGCGCAGGAGTATCTCGACAAACTGCAGGATTGATGACTTGGTGAAGCCTTTGCAAGGACCCAACTGGGTACTGCTGAGTCTGATATTGCTGGGTGTGGTGGCGTGGCTATGGCTGCCAGTGATCAGCTTGGCACCCAACCGGATTGTGCCGGGCACGCCCTACACGGCATTTGCGGTGAGTGAAGGGGGATTGTTCCTGGCACTGACGTCAATGTTGACCATGCTCATGCTCGGCGTTGCCTGGCTCGCCTGGCGAGCCACCCGCAAGGAGACCTGGCTGGCACTGGGGACCGTGGTGGTGTTGCTGGCGCTGTTACCCTTGTGGCTGGCAGCCGCCGCAGCTGAGCTGGCAGAGCCTGATCTGCCACAAGCGCGGATTACGCTCGGAGCGGCATTCTGGCTGCTCTGGTTTGTGTTGCTGCTGGCGCTGATTGAGCTACGTACCCGGCTCGGGCTGTCACGGCCCATGGGTTGGCTGCTCTTGCTGCCCATGATGGCATGCTGGGGGCTGGCCCTATGGCTATGGCTGGAGCCGCTGGCCTTGTTGCGCGAGTATCAGGCGCGCAGTGAGCAGTTTGCCGATGCCTTGATCATTCATCTGGCACTGGTGGGCGCCGCTGTAGCTGCCAGCCTGATTCTGGCGATAGTGGGAGTACTGGCCATGCGACGTTGTTCAGGCTTGCAGCGGCCGGGCTTTGCAGTGCTCAACTTCCTCCAGACGATCCCCAGTTTGGCGCTGTTCGGCTTGCTGCTGGCACCCTTGGCGTGGTTGGGCAGCCAGGTGGCGTGGTTGGGTGCCCTGGGCGTCAGCGGGATTGGTTGGGCGCCGGCTTTTCTGGCGTTACTGGGCTATAGCCTGCTGCCCATGGTGCGCAACCTGCATGTAGCGCTCGGCGCCGTCGACCCGGCAGTGATTGAGGCCGCCAGGGGCATGGGCATGAGCCGACGCCAGGTCCTGCTGCAAGCGCGCTTGCCACTGGCCTTGCCGGTGGTGGTGGAGGGGCTGCGGATCACGACCATTCAGGCGATTGGCCTGACGGCGGTGGCTGCGTTGATCGGTGCCGGCGGCCTTGGCACCTTTATTTTTCAGGGGCTGGGACAGGCGGCAATGGACATGGTGCTTCTCGGTGCTCTACCGATCATTGTGCTGGCACTGGTGACTGATGCCTTGTTTGGCACGTTAAGCGAATGGCTGCGTCCGGGAGGGGAGCTATGATCGAGCTGTTCGGGGTGTCCAAGCATTTTGCCAACGAAACCGCCGTCGATGGCATTTCGCTGCAGATCAAGCGGGGCGAGCTGTGTGTGCTGGTCGGGACATCAGGCTGTGGCAAATCCACCACGCTGCGCATGATCAACCGCCTGATTGAACACGATGCTGGCGAGATCCACCTGGATGGGCAGCCGGTACGCTCCTTCAACGAAGTTGCGCTGCGCCGGCGCATTGGTTATGTCATTCAGAGTACCGGTTTGTTTCCTCACTGGACGGTAGCGCGCAATATCGGCCTGGTGCCCCGCCTGCTGAAATGGCCCAAAGCCCAGATAAGTGAGCGGGTCGAGGCGCTCATGCAACTGCTGGGTCTGCCACTGGCGGAGTTCGCTGACAAGTACCCGCATCAGCTCTCCGGTGGCCAGGCGCAACGGGTAGGGGTGGCCCGTGCCTTGGCTGCCGATCCCGATATTCTGCTGATGGATGAGCCTTTCGCCGCCCTTGATCCTTTGACACGCCAAGGCTTGCAGCGCGAAATGATTGAGCTGCATGCGCGCCTGAACAAGACAATTGTATTTGTAACTCATGACATGGACGAAGCGCTGACCCTGGCAGACCGGCTGGTGGTGATGGATCAGGGCAGAATCGTGCAGCAGGGCACTCCCGTGGAGCTTCTGCGGGAGCCCGCCACCCCTTTTGTGGAATCGCTGCTGGGTGGTTTGGATCGCGGTTTGAAAGAAGCGGCGCTGATTCAGGTCAAGGAGCGGATGCTGCCGTTTGGACCGCGACTGCTGGCCAGCGAACGCATTGCCGAAACCGCGCCTTTAAGCCAAGCCCTCTCAGTCATGTTGTGGCATCAAGTCGAGCGTTTAACCGTAGTCGACGCGGAGGATATTCCTGTCGGTGAACTTTCACTGCGGCGTCTACTGGGTGTCACGGCCGCATGAAACAGCCTGGACGTTTGTCGTTGAACACCTGGCTGGTACCCCTTGGCTGGCTGGGCTTGCTGCTGGTGCTGGCGGCTACCATGCCCTATCTCGAAAGTCTGTTTCGAGTGATTGAGCCTGACATGCGGGAAGTGATCTATCGTCGGGCGGGCTTTTTTACCCTGCTGGCACAGCATGTCATGGTGGTGGCCATCGCCTCGCTACTGGCGGTGATCTTGGGTGTGGGTGCCGCCATCGCGGTGACCCGTCCGGCAGGGAGGGACTTTCTGCCGCTGGTGTCGCAGCTGGCCTCTATCGGCCAGACCTTTCCGCCAGTGGCCGTATTGGCACTGGCCGTGCCGGCACTCGGGTTCGGCACCTTGCCAATCATCGTGGCACTGCTGCTCTATGGTTTGCTACCGATTGTGCGCAATACCCTGGCTGCCATTGATGATATCGACCCCGGCCTACGTGAGTCCGCGCTGGGCATGGGCATGACCGCAGGGCAGGTGTTGCGTCAGGTGGAGTTGCCATTGGCGGCTCCGGTCATCCTGGCCGGAATCCGTACCTCGGTCACCATCAACATCGCCACCGCCGCGCTGGGTGCCACCATCGGAGCGAGCAATCTGGGCGATCCGATTATTGCCGGTATCGTCAACAGCAACACTGCCTATATCGTACAGGGTGCGCTGCTGATCGGCTTGCTGGCCCTCACTGTGGATAGTGCTTTTGAGCGGCTTGCTTCAGCTCCTTCCACTTGAGTGCAATGCTTTCATCTGCCATATGCAGGCTGGCTAGGTCATTCGTCGTATAAATTAGAAAATCTCAGCAAAATAGATGTCTTTGAGGTTCTCTTACGTTAACGTCAAGAAAGCTAGCGTTGGCGTACTGCTGGAGTATCGCTCTGGCAGATGGCTATATTAGAGTTGACACTGCTCTCACAAGGAGCACTGTTCCTCCTGCCATTACCCAAGGATCAGGAAGATGATAACAATGCACGGCGTCCATACGCCCGAATTCTTGACCGGCGATGAGCTGCATATCCCCATTTTTCAGCTACTCCAGCAGAGCGGGTCGCTGTTTCCCGGTGCCGAAGCGCCCCAGCTTGACCAGGACAAGGCACGGCGAATCTACCGAGCCATGCTGGGCACGCGAGTGCTCGACGAGCGCATGCTGGCAGCACAGCGTCAGGGTCGGCTCTCCTTTTACATGCAGTGTACAGGTGAAGAAGCGGCTGTCGTCGGCGCCACCGCCGCGCTGAGTGACAGCGACATGATCATGGCGCAGTATCGTGAACAGGGCGCGCTGCTCTATCGCGGCTTCAGCTATGACGAGTTCATGAACCAGCTGTTCGGCAATGAGCTCGACTATGGCAAAGGGCGCCAGATGCCTGTCCACTACGGTTCGCGCAAGCTGCACTACATGACCATCTCCTCGCCCCTGGCGACCCAGATCCCTCAGGCGGCGGGTTACGCCTATGGTCAGAAACTGGCCGGCGAGGGGCACTGCACTATCACCTTTTTCGGTGAGGGGGCGGCATCGGAAGGGGACTTTCATGCCGCGCTCAACATGGCTTCGGTGCACCGGGTGCCGGTCATTTTTTTCTGCCGCAATAATGGCTATGCGATTTCGACGCCGGCCAGCGAGCAATTTGCTGCTGACGGTATCGCCCCGCGTGCTTTCGGTTATCGCATGCACGCCATCCGTGTCGATGGCAATGATGTGCTGGCGGTCTACCGGGCTACACAGGAAGCGCGGCGTATTGCCGTCGAGCACAACAAGCCGGTACTCATCGAAGCGATGACCTATCGTCTGGCAGCCCACTCCTCGTCAGATGATCCTTCGGGCTACCGCTCACGCAAGGAGGAGGAAGCATGGCGCGAGAAGGATCCGATTTTGCGCATGCGCTTGTGGCTAAATGAGCTTGGATGGTGGAGTGAGGAAGAAGAAAAAGAGCTACAAGAGCATTTGCGCCGTGAGGTGCTGGAAACCATGAAGCGTGCCGAGAAACGGCCGCCACCGCCACTGGATACCCTGGTGAGCGATGTCTATGCCGAAGTGACGCCTGCCTTGCAGCGCCAGCTCGATACGCTCAAGTCCCACCTGCGCAAATACCCCGATGCTTACCCCAAGGGGGCGCGCTCACTCGATCCTGATGTGGGCATGACCCAGCTGGATCAGCCGTTTGACGCCCAGGGAGAGCTTTGACATGGCCAGGATGAACCTGTTGCAGGCAATCAATAACGCCCTGGATATCGCCATGGCCGAAGATGACCGGGTGCTCTGTTTTGGCGAGGATGTAGGAGTTTTTGGTGGGGTTTTCCGTGCCACCAGCCACTTGCAGGAGAAGTATGGACGCGAGCGCTGCTTCAACACGCCCTTGGTGGAGCAGGGCATTATTGGCTTTGCCAATGGTCTGGCGGCCCAGGGCTCGGTGCCCGTGGCCGAGATCCAGTTCGCCGATTATATTTTTCCGGCTTTCGACCAGATCGTCAACGAGAGTGCCAAGTTCCGTTACCGCTCCGGAGACCTGTTCAATGTCGGCGGGTTGACCATCCGTACCCCCTATGGCGGGGGCATTTCCGGTGGGCTTTATCACTCGCAGTCTCCAGAAGCCTACTTTGCCCATACACCGGGTCTGAAAATCGTGGTGCCACGCAACCCATACCAGGCCAAAGGCTTGTTATTGGCGGCGATTCGTGACCCTGACCCGGTGATCTTCTTTGAGCCCAAGCGTCTCTACCGCGCCGCTGTAGGCGAGGTGCCCGAGGAGGATTATCAGCTGCCGATTGGTGAGGCCGAAGTGCTCAAAGAGGGCAGTGATGTAACGGTGCTGGGCTGGGGGGCGCAGATGGAAGTCATCGATCGCGCCGTGGAACTGGCCGAGAAGGAGGGTATCTCCTGCGAGGTGATCGACCTGCGCAGCATCCTGCCCTGGGACGAAGAGAGTGTTGTTGAGTCGGTGCTCAAGACAGGCCGTCTGGTGATTACCCATGAGGCGCCGCGTACCGGTGGTTTTGCCGGAGAGATCGCCGCCACCATTCAGGAGCGCTGCTTCCTGTACCTGGAGTCGCCTATCGAACGGGTGACGGGCCTGGATACGCCATTTCCGCTGACGCTGGAAAAGGAGTATCTGCCTGATCATCTGAAAATTTTCGAAGCGATCAAGGCATCCGCGGCGTTCTGACGCCAGCTGACATGACAGGCCAGGACAGGAGAGAACAATGAGCGATTTCATACTGCCCGATATCGGCGAAGGTATCGTGGAGTGCGAGGTAGTCGAATGGCGCGTCAGCGAAGGTGACGAGATCGTTGAGGATCAGCCGGTGGTCGAGGTCATGACCGACAAGGCGCTGGTCGAAATCACCGCTCCCGAAGCGGGGCGCGTTACCCGGCTTTATGTAGCCAAGGGCGAGATTGCCAAGGTACATGCCCCTCTTTTTGCGTATGACGGGACCAACGAAGAGCCCCGTAAGCCAAGCGAAGAGCAGCCCGTCAGGCCAGAAGCACCGCCCAGCGTAGAGACTCCACCGATTGGTGCAAGCGTTGATAGCGCAAGCATCAATAGACAGGGGGCCTACGGACGTACCCCGGCGAGCCCCGCCGTCCGTCGTCTGGTACGGGAACATGGCTTGTCGCTGACGCATATCCCCGGCTCCGGCAAGCAGGGGCGTGTCCTCAAGGAGGATGTGCTGGAGTATCTGGACCAGGTGCAGCAGGCAGATGCCGCCACGCCTGCGCAAGCGCAGCAGCCTGGTGGTGAGGAGGCGGGCAGCAGAGAGCAGCGCAGAGCAGAGCAGCCGGCAGCGCGTATCGAACCGATTCGCGGTATCCGTGCGGTCATGGCCCGGCGCATGGTGGAGTCGGCGAGCTCCATTCCCCATTTCCATTATGGTGACGAAATTGATGTGACCGAACTCCTGGCCCTGCGTGAACGCCTCAAGCCGCTTGCCGAAGCACAACAGGTACGTCTCACCTTGATGCCGTTCTTCATGAAGGCGTTGGCGCTGGCGGTACAGGAGGAGCCACTGCTCAATGCACGCCTCAACCAGGAGGTGAGCGAGATTCACTACCTGTCCAGCGTCAATATCGGCATGGCGGTGGATAGCCGGGCGGGCTTGCTCGTGCCCAATGTCAAAGGGGTCGAGCGGCGTAGTGTGCTGGCGTTGGCCAGCGAGGTTCAACGCCTGACCGACGACGCCCGTGCCGGCAAGGTAGCCCAGGAGGATCTTAAGGATGGCACTATCAGCATTTCCAATATTGGCGCCTTCGGGGGGACCTATGCGGCACCGATCATCAACGCCCCGGAGCTGGCCATTGTCGCTATTGGCAAGAGCCAGTGGTTGCCACGCTTCGATGCGCAGGGCGAGCTGACCAAGCGGGCCATCATGACCGTTACCTGGGCAGGAGATCACAGAGTGATTGACGGTGGTGTCATGGCCCGTTTCTGCAATGCCTGGAAGGGCTATCTCGAACAGCCGGAAACCATGCTCTTGCACCTTGGCTAGTCCACTGGAGCCGCGTGTGGCGGGCTTGGCCCCAGCGGCTCCCTGTTGATGGGCGTCTCCGATATGAACCAGGCGCAGTTGCAGCAGTTCTATATCCCCGAAGAGCAGTCGATCTATCTGCTTAGCCATGGGGATGCGCGCAAGCTCAAGGCGTGGGTGGCCTTATGCCAAACCCAGCTTGAGCAGCTGGGCTATCGCGACATTGAGCTGATCGGCAAGGGCGCCTATGGTTTCGTGTTTGGCGGCATCACCGCCCACGGCGAGCGGTATGTATTCAAGTTTACCCGGGTCAATCTGCCCCAGTCGCTGCAGGATCGTCTTGAAGAGGAGGCGTTCATGCTCGAGCAGATCGATCATCCCCGAGTGCCGCGTATGGTCGCTTTTCAGCGGGTGCGTCATCAGTCGATTCTGGTGATGCAGCGGGCACCAGGCATCAACCTGGAGGAGTATTCGCTGCGTGAAGGGCGATTGTCGCCGCGTCTGGTGGTGCACATTGCCGCTCAACTGGCGGATATTCTGCACAGCTTGCGGCGCGGTGCCGGACCTGCGGGGCGGCCGGTGGTGCATGGGGACATCAAGCCTTCGAACCTGGTATTCGATGCCGGGCAGGAAGCCGTTGCGCTGATTGACTGGGGCTCGTCGGTCTTTGCCCAACTCGACGCCAACCAGCAATTTGTGGCGGCGAATGTACTGGAACTGATGTCGGATAACCTGCAGCAGACCAATGCCCGCCTGGGGGATGTCTATTTCATTGGTGAAGAGCAACTGAATGGTGCCTTGTCGTCGCCGCGCTTCGATGAGCAGGGTACCGCCGGTACGCTGTATGCACTGGCCTCGGCACAGTCCTGTCGTTTTGGGCATCAGGCGATTCCTGCCACGTCACTCGGGCTGCCCATGGAATTTGCACGCACCCTTGACGGCATGCTTGATTCCGATGTGCGGATCAGGCGCCGTGCCGGGGATTACTTCATGCGTGAAATGGCACGCATGGCGCGGGTCGTGATGATCGATCTGGCGGAACCGGAGGAAGTCCCGTTGGTGCCGACCTGGGTAAGGCCGGCGACACGTGAGATCGATACGGTGGTGTACAGCTCGCGCAAGGCGTTTCTGCGCGAGGAGGGTGCCAGCGAGTCACTTGACGACGTCAATGACGTCCAGCTTGACCGCTACTACAAGAACTTCATGCAGGCCATGGGGGAGACCGAAAAGGCGTTTCTTGCCGCGGTAAGCCGCCTGGGAAAATATCCGGTCGTGGGCGGGCTGGCGGTGCGTTGGGAACCCGAAGGCGTCTACATCGACACCACTCTCAACCTGTACGACTCGACACTACGCCCGGCATTTGTGGCGGCGGTCAACAATATGGTCAATCTGGCCCGGGCCATTTACCGCCAGGGCATATTCAAGAGCTGCTTGTTCAATGCCCGGGATACCTTGCATGTGGAGCGCAAAAGCCAGAACCATCCATTCCGGATCACGCCGGGCATGCGACTGCCCTACGACGTGAGCGCCGTGCCCGAGCTGGAAGACCGCAGCCGGTTGCATAGCTACTTCGAAGATGGCCCCGATCCTGAAGAGTTTCTGGTGCTCCCCGAGGCCATCATCATCTCACTGGAAGCACTCAACGAGATCCACCACACCGGCATGATCATCTTCGAGGCGCTGCCCCAGCACCTCAAGATTCACAGCTATTACCGGTTACTGGATCCCTCGCGGGAGCAGGAGTTTCGGGCCCGGCTGGAGGACATTCTTGATGCCGTGGGCTTGATCGAGGGACTCGGAGTATCAGGTTTCATGAAGATGCCCTACAAGGATACGCGCCTGTTTACCCGTATTGAACGCCAACCGGAGCGTTACTATCCGCGTAATCCACGTGAGGAGTTGCCCGCGGTTAGTAGCGCTGCGGCCGGCTGGCCTACAGGTCCAACAACTACAAGCCTCAGCGATTCATGGTCTGCGGCAGATAGAGCGCGATCTGGGGAAACAGGTAGAGCAGCACGATAGCGAATAGCATCAGCAGGAAGAAGGGGATTGTCGCCTTGGTAATGGTCATGATGTCCTTGCCTGTCAGCCCCTGAATCACGAACAGGTTGAAGCCTACCGGTGGAGTAATCTGTGACATCTCCACCAGAATCACCAGATAAACGCCGAACCAGATCAGGTCGAAGCCGGCTGCCGTTACCAGCGGCATGATAATGGCCGTGATCAGCAGGATCAGCGAGATTCCGTCAAGAAAACAGCCCATGACCAGCAGCAACAGTGTCAGAGCGATCAGGAACAGGGACGGCGGAAGCCCCAGCTCACCGATGGCGCGTGCCAGCTGCATCGGTACCTGGGTGAAACCCA
>DXFC01000055.1 GCA_019114645.1 Candidatus Halomonas stercoripullorum | reverse complement strand
GGCCGAATATGACACGGTAATAACAGGTGCCCTGGTGTGGAGGTTCCTATGAGCATCAGGGGCTTCATTGTTCTAAGTCTAGCGCTGGGATTTTTCCTCATGCCTCCGGCCATGGCGGCACGGGAAAGCGGGGATTTCGTGGTCATCAGCTATCACGATGTCGTCGACCTGGAAGCGAGCCCCGACACTACCCTGCTGCCCCAGACAATTACGCGAACACGCCTGATTGAGCACTTCAACCTGATCCGCACTCGAGGCTATCACCCTGTCTCATTCCAGCAGATTCTGGATGCCGAAGCCGGCACAGCCCCCCTTCCCGACAAAGCGATTTTATTGACATTTGATGACGGTTACCGCAGCTTCTACGACATCGTCTACCCCCTGCTCAAGCTATACGACTACCCCGCGATCACGGCGGTTGTGGGCAGCTGGATTGATACTCCTGCCAGTGACTCGGTGGTATATGGCGACACCCACCTGAATCGCAGCCGCTTCATGACACGTGAGCAGCTCAAGGAGCTGCACGACGACCCGCTTGTCGAAATCGCCTCACACACCTACAACCTGCACTATGGCGTGACAGGCAACCCACAAGGCAACCAGCAAGCGGCCGCCGTCACCAGCCGCTGGCAGCCCTCCGGTTATGAAAGCGAAGCAGAATACCTGCACCGCATCCAGCGCGACATGCAAAATGCGAGTCAGCAACTGGCCAATATCACGCAAGCGTCGCCACGCATTATGGTATGGCCCTATGGCGCCTACAGCCAGGCGACCCTCGATATCGCGGCTGAATACGGAATGCCCCACACCTTCAGCTTGTTGAGCCAAGTCAACAAGATCAGTGACGGCACACGGGTCATGGGACGTTATCTCATTGACCAGGAAACCAGCTTGCAAACTTTTGAAGAGATACTTGGCAACGGCGTCTGGGAACGAGACGACTTGAGAATCGTCCATGTCGATCTCGACTATGTGTATGACCCCGATCCTGTTCAGCAAGAAGCCAATCTGGACCTGCTAGTCGAGCGGATCTACCGTTTCGGCATTAGCACTGTCTATCTACAAGCCTTTGCCGACCCCGACGGCAATGGCGTGGCAGACGCCCTTTACTTTCCGAACCGTCACCTCCCCATGCGGGCGGACCTGTTCAATCGTGTCGCCTGGCAGTTGAAAAAGAGAGCTAATGTAAAAGTCTATGCCTGGATGCCAGTTCTTGCCTTCGACCTGGGTCCAGGCCATCAATATGTCACGGACGCAAGAACTGGTCAGATAGGGTCAGAACATTATCTTCGTCTTTCTCCATTTTCTATCTCTAATCGAAGCATTATTAACGAGATATATCAGGACCTCGGCCGCCTGACGAAGTTTGATGGTCTCTTATTCCATGATGATGCCTTTCTGACCGACTTCGAGGACAGTAGCGAGGAAGCCTTGGCTATTTATGAAAGGCAGTGGCATCTGCCCGCCGACGTCGGCCAGATTCGTCAGGATGAGGCCCTGCTTCAGGAATGGACACAGCGGAAAACTACCTTTCTTACCCAGTTCACCCTGGAGTTGAGGGAAGCAGCTAACTATTATCGTCAATCTGATAATAAAGGCTTCACGACCTCGCGCAACATTTTTGCGCTACCCATTCTTGAACCACAGAGCCAGGCGTGGTTTTCACAATCGGCTCCTAACTTTTCCGCAGCATACGACTACGTGGCGGTCATGGCCATGCCTTATATGGAGGAGGCAGAAAACCCGGAACGCTGGCTGGAAGAGTTGGCAAGACGATCACTTGCCCTTGTACCGGAAAAAAAGCTCGTTTTCGAATTGCAAACCCGAGACTGGCGTGACAACAGCCCTGTGCCTAATGAAATCCTAGTTGAGTGGATAAATATCTTGAAGCAACAAGGCATTCAAAATATCGGATACTATCCGGATGATTTTTATAACAATCATCCGGATACGAGGGTTTTAAGGCCACACTTTTCGCTAGGCAAGAGATTCGGAGTCTCGCCATGACCGCCCTTGATTTTCTCTCTATTTTCACTTTTGCTTATCCAGGCGCCATGGCCACGATATGGATTTGCGGCGGCATCTATTTCTATCTTCACTGGGAAAGAAAACAAGCATGGCCAGCCCAACATTACTGGAGTATCGACGCGCCTACCGTTACTGTACTACTTCCCTGTCACAACGAAGGTCCTAATATCAATGAAACGGTAGGTCACCTTTTCAAGCAAAACTACCCAAAACTTGAAGTCATCGCTATTAATGATGGCAGTTATGACGATACAGCTGAGAAACTCGAAAAGCTGAGTATAAATTTCTCTGGTTTAAAAGTCTTGCACCAGGCCAACCAGGGCAAAGCCAGTGCCCTCAATCATGGCCTGTCGGAAGCTTCGGGTAGCATTATAGTAGGAATTGATGGTGACGCTATTCTCGATTATGACGCCATAAGTTATATGGTGGACCACTTTGTCCAGAGTCCCAAGGTCAGCGGTGTGACGGGTAACCCCAGAGTCAGAACTCGCTCCACTGTCATAGGCAAGATCCAAACAGGAGAGTTTTCTTCCATTATCGGCCTGATCAAGCGAGCTCAGCGTATTTACGGCATGGTTTTTACTATTTCAGGAGTCGTGTGCGCGTTTCGCAGAAGCGCACTCGAAGAGGTCCAGGGCTGGAAGACGGATATGGTGACAGAAGATATTGATATCAGTTGGCGCTTGCAGTTGGCTGGAGGGCATGTGCGTTACGAGCCACGCGCACTTTGTTGGGTGTTGATGCCTGAAACGTTAAGTGGCCTGTTTCGCCAACGCCTTCGCTGGGCGCAAGGGGGAGCAGAAGTCTTTCTCAGATATTTTTCACAGACGACCAAATGGAAAAATCGTCGCTTCTGGCCTCTTTTGCTCGAATATATTACTAGCGTGACATGGTGTTACTCGACTCTATTTTTGATTATATTATGGATGTTTTCCCTCCCCTTGGAAACTTCAAAATATAAATACCTCTCTTTCTACGCGCCTTATTTCTTTAGCACACTACTGGCAATAAATATTTTGCAATTTATTGTCAGCTTCACAATTGATAGCCGCTATGAAAAAGATATTTTCCGCTGCGCCTTTTGGTGCATTTGGTATCCACTGGTTTATTGGTTTTTAAATATGTTGACTGTAGTCTTGGCCATACCAAAAGCTTTGCAAAGAAAAAAAGGTAAGTTTGCTACCTGGAATAGCCCGGATAGAGGAGAGATTTTCAATGAAAAATAAGCTAAGCTCTGTTATTATTAAAAACCCTGGCAGCAAGACGCTGTTTTATAAGATAAGGGACAATATCCTTTTTCTAATTACAATTTATACTTGGTGGACAATATTATTGAATTTATACTTCAGCTTGTCAGGAGAGGGATCGCTGCTGAGTAATTTTCTATATACCTCCATGTTATTAAAACTGTTTTTTATAGGATTTTTAGTTTCTTTCCTTGGTTTTCATTGCTGGGCTACTTATAACATCCGCCTCCATCATATGGCCAATTTTAAAGACATCCAAAAAATAGAATATGACAAGCATACAGTTCAGTTGCCGCTGCAGGAAAACTATTCTTTCAGCTCAAATTTACCGGATGCGTAGTTTCATTTCGCTACTCATTCCGCGAGTGCTTGATCGGCTGACATTGCCCGATTTCCGGACTTCCACTGTCAGCCCCCCTTGCTCACTTTCCTGTCGTACACTAGCTTCCAGCATTTCTCCATGGTAGCGGTACGTATGGGGTACTGTTTCTTCTACTTGTGAGGTGATGATTTCATCGCCTTGGTGAATTTCAAATGTCGCAGAGAAGCGGGTATTTGGGTCACCACCGATATGAATTTCAATAAGGTTAGCATCATTACTGGCTTGGACCATTGTCAAAGCTCCTTGAGTCATTAAAGCACCCAGCATAAGAAAACTAAGCAAGAATCGTATTTTATTTTTCATTTTAGCCTCACGAGTAGCTCAGTTTGACGCGCACCTCAACGAGCGCTGCCAAGGTATCACCGGCATTCTCCGCAGTGGTATCGAGGCGCAGCAGGTTGGGGCGCTCTTCATCGCTGAAGTCTTCGAAGAGCTGGCGTTGGCGTTGCAATATGTCGAGGCTTACCGACGGCTCATGCCCCTGCCTTTCGGCTCGCTTTTTAATACGTTTCTTGAGGGTTTCCTCATCGGCTTCGAAGCTGACGATGAGGACCGGCAAGCCGCGCGCCTCGCCTTGCTGGCGCAACAACTTGCGCTGCGCACGGGTAAGGCAGGTGGCATCAATACAGGTAGGAATCCCTGCGGTGAGCAGCGTGCCGGTCAGGCTGGCCAGCCGCTGGTAGGTACGTTCGGTGCTCTCCTCATTGAAGATATCCATAGCCGGTTCGGTGCCAACCGCCTGTGGAGAATCTGCCGCTTGTAGAGCCTTTCCAAACAGGCGTCGCCGCTCCGCCTCCGAACTTAGCCTGACAGCACCCAGGCGCTCGACAAGCTCGGAGGTAAAGCGGCTCTTGCCACTGCCGGAAACCCCTACGCCAATGATCAAGGGCGGAAAGCGAAAGTTGGAAATACGTTCTGCCAGATCGAGATAGCGGCGACACTCTGCCATCACCTCGGCCAGACGAAAGGAGCTGCCGGGGTTCTCTTCCCAGCGCTGCATCGCCCGGCGCGCTCCGGCCAGACAGCGACAGACACCGAATACCGAAAGCAGTCGCGTCAGCGAGTAATCACCCGACAGCCGCAGGTAACGGTCCAGTGCGTAATGGGCAAGCCGGGTTTCATCACGCACATAGAGCCCCACCAGCAAAGAGGAGAGATCAAACCCCGGATCGAGACAGCGTTGGGCCAGTGGATCTGAAGGCTCCAGATCCAGTGCATTGCCCATCACCAACCGCTCACCGTCGCATAGCGCCATGGTCTGATGGTCTTGCACCCAACTCGGACAGGGTTCTCCGCGTTCACTAAACCAGGGCGATAGCCGCAGCATCTCCTGCGCCAGCCACTCCCGCAAGCGCCACAGGCTGCCGCGATCCTCCTCCGCTGTCAGCAAGGTATCGAGTCGCCGCAGCTCATCCTCGACCAAGGCGCGTGTCGCTGCCAGAGAGCTTGAGGCAGCTGTATAGGGCAGATCGTCGATAAACGCGCGGTGTGAAGCCACCAGCGAATCGATCAGCTCATCCATATCCATGGCGGTTGTGGAAG
Organism: Candidatus Halomonas stercoripullorum; assembly: GCA_019114645.1. Taxonomy (GTDB): domain Bacteria; phylum Pseudomonadota; class Gammaproteobacteria; order Pseudomonadales; family Halomonadaceae; genus Halomonas; species Halomonas stercoripullorum. The sequence continues at coordinate 3,620 of DXFC01000055.1, read as the reverse complement.
AGATCGGGCATGGGGCTGAAGTGGCGTCCATATTCACTCCTGTGGCTTGTCGTTTATCAAGATCTGCGTTTATCAGGGCTGGCGCAGCGCAAGAAATGCTTTCTCGGCGGCATCCAGGGTCAGCTGAATGTCTTCCGGCGTATGCGCGCTGGACATGAAACCCGCCTCATATGCCGAAGGCGCCAGGTATACCCCCTCTTCCAGCATGGCCGTGAAGAAGCGCCGGAAGGCATCGCTATCACAGGCGGTGGCCTGGGCGAAGTTATCCACCCGGCTCTGGCCGGTGAAGAACAGGCCGAACATTCCACCGACACGCTGGGTCAGCATATCCACTCCCGCGGCATCGGCGCGCTCCTGCAGACCATGACACAAGGTGTCAACACGCTGGGCCAAGGCATCGTGGAAGCCCGGCTCACGCACCTTGGTCAACAGGGCAATGCCGGCGGCCATGGCCAGCGGGTTGCCCGACAAGGTACCCGCCTGATAGACCGGGCCCAATGGCGAAATCTGTTCCATGATCTCGCGCTTGCCACCAAAGGCCCCCACCGGCATGCCCCCACCGACAATCTTGCCCAGACAAGTCAGATCAGGCTCAATGCCGAAGTGCGCCTGGGCGCCTCCCAGGGCAACCCGAAAACCGGTCATCACCTCGTCAAAGATCAGCACACTACCGTGCTCGCTGCAAACCCGTCGCAGAGTTTCAAGGAAGCCGGGCTGCGGCGGAATGCAGTTCATGTTGCCCGCTACCGGCTCGACGATGATGCAGGCAATCTCGCTGCCGATCTCCTCGAAGCAGCTTTCGACAGCCTCTATATCGTTATAGGCCAGGGTAACAGTATGCTCGGCCAGTGCGGCGGGCACCCCCGGGGAACTGGGCTCGCCATGGGTCAGGGCACCGGAGCCCGCCTTAACCAGCAGCGAGTCGGAGTGGCCGTGATAGTTGCCTTCAAACTTGACGATCTTGTCACGTCCGGTGAACCCCCGCGCCAGCCGGATCGCCGACATGGTGGCTTCGGTACCGGAATTGACCATGCGTACCAGCTCTATCGAGGGAATGATTTCACAGATCAGCTCCGCCATGCTGGTTTCGATGGCGGTCGGAGTACCGAATGAAAGACCGTCATCGAGTTGACGACGCACCGCGCCTAGTACATCGGGATCGGCATGCCCGGTAATCATCGGTCCCCAGGAGCCGACATAGTCGATATAGCGCTTGCCCTCCACATCGAACAGGTAGGCACCCTGGGCTCGTTGCATAAACACCGGTGGCCGGTGAAAGCCCTTGAAAGCACGCACTGGGGAGTTGACGCCACCAGGAATATGGCGACAAGCCTGTTCGAACAGTGTTGCGGAAGTGGTCATAACAGCCTCTTTACGATAGCCGGAGTGTGCTGGGTCCGGCCTGTGGACAGTTTCTTGGATAACCTTGGAGTTAGTGGTGAAGATACACTGATCTTCGCCCATTACAGCGGGTTGAGTCACGTCCTCCGTCATCAATAGACGCCGGGGCAAGGCCTGGCCGGTATCCGGTTGCCAGGCGTTTGTCAGGGCCTGCCAGGTAAACCGCTGGGCCTTTTCGCAAGCCACAGTCAAGGAATCACCATTGGCAAGGCGAGCCGCCAGGGCCGAAGCCAGGGTACACCCCGAGCCATGATAACCGCCTGTAAGCCGCGGCCAGCGCCAGCTCTGGCGCTCTGCGCCTGAATACAGCACCAACTCAACCTGGTCGTCAGGTACGTGGTTTTCAGGATTATCGGTCGCGGTGACGAGTACGGCACCACACCCCTGATTGAGTAGCTGCCGCGTGCGCTCTGTGTCATTGCTCGCTTCGTCTCCAGCCAGACGCGCCAATTCCAGCCGGTTAGGCGTGAGAATATCCACAAGAGGTAACAGCCGTGAGCGATACGCCTCCAGCAGCCCAATTGTGGATAACTCTTTTCCACCGCCGGCTTTGAGCACCGGATCGGCGACCACAGGGACATCCGGATGGGCCTGGATAATGTCGACCACGGTATCAAGTACCGTGCCACTGGAGATCAGTCCCACCTTGATCGCCGCCAAGCGCAAGCCGGACAGTTGCGAGACCATTTCACGTATCAGCTCGACAGCCACCGGCACCACACGATGTACATCGCTGCAATCCTGTACCGTCAATGCCGTCGGCACCGTCACCGCCCAGCCGCCGCAGGCAGCAATCGCCTCGCTATCGGCGATGATGCCGGCACCGCCAGTAGGATCATGCCCAGCCAGGACCAGCACCACGGGGAGTGGCTTATCGTTTGGGTGTGGAGAAACGTTATGGGTCATGTCAGAACGGCTTGAGCACGGCAAGGAGCACAATCATCAGCAACGCAATGACAGGCATCTCATTGAACCAGCGAAAAAAAACATGACTACGCCGGCAGCGGTTGCCGGCCAGTTGCCTGAGATAGATCAGGCAGATGTGGTGATAGGCCACCAACAGCACCACCAGTAGCAGCTTGACATGCATCCAGCCCATGCCGAGCCACTGCGGTGACAGATAAAGCAGCCAAGCGCCCAGTACGATCACTGCGATCATCGAGGGCGTCATGATACCGCGATAGAGCTTGCGCTCCATCACGCTGAAATACCCGATAGCCTGCGTCTCGCCCTTGTCACGTGCCATGGCGTGGTAAACGAACAGGCGCGGCAGATAGAACAGTGCCGCAAACCAGGTAACGACGGCTACGAGATGAAGGGCCTTGATCCAGAGGTACATGCAATCTCCTGAGCTAAGCTTGCGAGCGAATCCTTACGCGCTCTTGTGTATCATATTCGCATAAACCTCGAAGGAGTCGCATTGTGATCAAGGTCGGAATCGTCGGCGGTACCGGGTATACCGGGGTCGAACTACTCAGGCTGCTGGCCCAGCACCCCGAAGTCGAAATCGCTGCCATTACTTCTCGCTCCGAGGCTGGTGTGCGTGTCAGTGACATGTATTCCAACCTGCGTGATCACTATCCCAAACTCGCCTTCAGCCAACCCGATCCGCAGAGTCTCGGCAAGTGCGATGCGGTGTTCTTCGCCACACCACACGGTGTCGCTCATGCCCTGGCCGCTGAACTGCTCGCGCAAGGCACCCGCGTGATCGATCTCTCTGCCGATTTCCGCCTGCGTGACGCCAAGGTCTGGGAAGAGTGGTATGGCCAACCTCACGGAGCGCCGGAGCTTCTTGAACAGGCCGTTTACGGGCTGCCTGAAATGCACCGTGAACGCATTCGTCAGGCACATCTCGTAGCGGTACCCGGCTGTTATCCAACGGCGGTTCAGCTGGGGCTCTTGCCGCTGCTTGAAGCCGGCCTGATCGAAGCAGAACAAATCATCGCCGATTGCAAGTCCGGTGTAACCGGTGCCGGTCGCGGGGCCAAGGTGCCTTCACTGCTGGCCGAAGCCAGCGAGTCGATGAAAGCCTATGGTGCCGCCGGTCACCGGCACCTGCCGGAAATCCGCCAAGGGCTTGGCGATGCCGCCGGCCGACCGGTAGAACTCACCTTCGTGCCCCATCTGACCCCCATGATTCGCGGCATTCATGCTACCCTCTATGGTCGGCTCACTGGTGAACCGGGGGATCTGCAGGCACTGTTTGAGCAACGCTATGC
>DXFC01000054.1 GCA_019114645.1 Candidatus Halomonas stercoripullorum | reverse complement strand
TACCCCACCAGACCCGGCGCCAATGACGAACAGGTCATAATCGAACTCAGACACACGTTTCTCCTTATCTTGCCGGGTGGCGGTCCCGGAAACATGACCAATCATGTCTATTTGATCATAACAGTGGGGCTGCCGCGTTGCAGCGTGGCAGGAACGCCCAGCTTCAGTAGTTGACCTGGCGCGGCAGCGGCAGTAAAAAAGGGCACTTCTTGCTATTTACCCCTCTGCCCTCAACGGATGAAGACATGCACAAGGAAATTCAAAACCTACTCAACAACAACCGTGACTGGGCACAGAGGATGTGTCGCGAGGATGGCGACTACTTCACTCGTCTTTCGCTGCAGCAAAACCCCGACTACCTATGGATCGGCTGTTCCGACAGTCGCGTACCGGCCAACCAGATCATCGCGTTGCCGCCGGGCGAGGTCTTCGTTCACCGCAACGTCGCCAACCTGCTCTATCACACCGACATGAATGCGCTCTCGGTGGTGCAGTACGCCGTGGATGTACTCAAGGTGCGCCATATCATGGTGGTCGGCCACTACGGTTGCGGTGGCGTGCGTGCCGCCATGGCCGGCGGTGAATGCGGTATGGTCGACTACTGGCTGCACTCCGTGCGCGAGCTCTACAACCAGCACCGCCCCAAGCTGGGCCACCTGCCCCTCGAAGAGCAAGTCGACCGCATGTGCGAGCTCAACGTAAAGGCCCAGGTCAACAGCCTGTGTCGCACCAAGATTGTGCAGCTCGCCTGGCAACGGGGTCAGCGCCTGGCCGTGCATGGTTGGGTGTACGGCCTGGAGAACGGGCATATCAACGATCTCGAATGCACGGTCCAGGGCCTGGATGAGGTAGAAACCCTGTATCGCATTGATCGCCTGGGTGTGCCGCCACTAGAGTGACGCCACCAAGTCTGCCCAGGCGGCAACTCACCCCAGCGGGCAGGCGACTCCGGTGCCCTGCAGCCCGCAGTAACCACCCGGGTTCTTGTGCAGGTACTGCTGGTGGTACTCCTCAGCCAGATAGAAGGTCTCGAGGGGGGCAATCTCGGTGGTGATACGGCCGCGACCCGCTTGTGCCAGCGAATATTGATAAACTTCGCGGCTACGGCGGGCAGCCGCGAGTTGGGTGTCACTGGTGGTGTAGATGGCCGAGCGGTACTGGCTACCGATATCGTTACCCTGACGCATGCCCTGGGTCGGGTCATGGGCTTCCCAGAATACGCTCAGCAAGGTTTCCAGGTCTACCCGGGCGGGATCGAAAACGACACTGACGACTTCGGCATGTCCGGTGCGCCCGCTGCAGGTTTCCTCATAACTCGGGTTGGGTGTGACTCCACCGGCATAACCCACTGCCGTGACAAAAACCCCCGACAGCTGCCAATACAGGCGCTCTGCCCCCCAGAAACAGCCCATCCCGAACACGATCTGCTCATGTCCTGGCGGCCAGGGAGGCAACATGGGCTGCCCATTGACGGCGTGCACACCAGAAATGGTCACGGCGGTCGCCCGCCCCGGCAACGCCTGTGCTGGATCAATCGTCATCGCTATTGCACTCCGCCAACTGTTCGTCCTGGTTTCCCGGCCCGATCCGCCTAGTCACCGAGCTGCGTTGGCCGGCCCGGGCGCGAAAACGAATAGATCAGGTCCACCGCCTGGGCTGCGCCGGAAACCGCCTGCAAATAGAGATCACGCCACAGTGTATAGCGCAGCGTCAGCTCGGCGATGGGTGAAAAGATACCCACACCATAGCTGACCCGCAGGTCCTCTGTCAGGTGTCCAGTCACCACCACCTGGCTCTCGTCGCCGACTCCCGTGGTCTCCAGCGCCAGATCATCAATACCAAACGCTTGGCCAATACTCACGACTACGCCGCCGGTTTGACCCAGCGTCAGACCAATGAGGGCTGACGTCAAGGCTCCATCCGCATCGCCATCCTGGGGCGCCCGCCCCCGCAGCAGATAAGAGAGCGCCCACGCTTCATCCATGGCGGGCTCGGAGAACAGCGCCAGACGGGGTTCGGCAGCAAAACCACTGACCCGCAACCCGGCAATGACATCATCGGCAGTTATGTTGGGATTGCGAATCGCTTCAAAATCAAGCAGTGGCTGGGTAGGGGGTCCGCTGAACAGCAGTTGCCCCTGACGAATCAGCAAGTCCTGACCGTAGGCGCGGAAACGACCGTCGATGATACTGACTTCACCAAACAACTGCACCGGACCATTTTCCTGTCGAACCTGCAGCGTGCCGGCAAGCCCGGCTTCAAGACCGGCCGTGTCCAACAGCATATCCGGACCCAAGTGAAGCTCAAGCCGTACATCGAGCACCATGCCAGCCTCGCGCAGCGTCGCCGCCGCCATTTCGTCGTCACCGGCAGTAGCTTCCACAGCCGCCTGACGCCGGGCGCGCATTTCATCACGCCGGGTAATGATGATCTCATCCGGACTGGGACTCACCGCAGACGGTGGCGAGTCGCCGATATGCAGTCTCGCCCAGGGCACCCTGACATCGCCACGCACCTGCAGCAGCTCGGGATTGATGGCAATACTGATGTCAGGCGCCACCCGCAGCCTGCCGAACTGGGGCAGACCCGCCAGCAACGGCTGTTGTGTGCCATCCAGCTGGATATCGATACTCCAGGCGTCGACCGCTGGCCACTCGGCACTGCCATCGATTACCAGGCGGCCTTCCTCAGTGGCGACATACCCCATGATTCGACCGCTGTCACCGGCGAACTCGATACGCAGGCGGCCATCCTCAACGACCAGCGGCAGCTCAAAGCCAGAAGCGCGCAACCCGGCGAGTTCCAGATTGCCATCCAGATCAGGATTGTCCCGCTCCCCGGTGATGGCCAGGCGTCCAAACAGCACCCCTTCCAGCTCCTCAAGCCCGGGAGCCAAAGGACGATAGCGGGAGAGTTCAACGTCATGGAGTGCCAGCGTACCATCCAGTAGACCGGCACCCAGCGGATCGTCAAGCAGCAAGTCGAGTTGCACCCGGCCCGCATCGTCGAGCATCAACTCAAGATCGAGTGCCACCTGGGCCTGACCAGCATCAATGTTGGCTCTCAACCGCGTGTTCTCTAGCGACCAGGGTTGGCCATAGCTATCCACCCCTGCCAGATCGAGGCGGCTTTCGAGGTCAGCTTCCAGGCTCCACTGCTGCCCGCCTTGCCGCCAGGACGCCTGAAGCTGCAGTTCGGTCTCGCCGCTGGCACTCCACTCTTCCGGCAACCAGGGCTCCAGCAACTCCATTGGCAGATCGCTCACGGCCAAGCGCGCCTGTCCCTGCTCGGCCCCCGCCTCCAGCGTCTCCTCAAGGCACAGCGTACCGCCCTGCTCACGGCGGATACAGAAAGGCCGAATCTGCACCCTGGCGGTAGCCAGATCGGCCCCAAACACCATGGGTTCGGCCAGCCGCATGTCGCCCATCTCGGTATCAAGGTCCAACAGAGTGGTGCGGCCCGCGTAACGCTGCTGTTCCCTGGCCAGCCCTCCTTCCAGGCGCAAGGCAGCCCGCGACAACGCCATCCAGCGCCCGGCACTGACCTCCAGCTCCAGTTGATGCGCCGACAAGCGCCCGTCAAGCGTCATGTCGACCCGGCTGAAGTGCTGACCGGCCGCGCTTAAGCGGTCGATACCCAACTCCGCAGAGAGGCTGGGATCATCCAGGCCCTCGACACTGGCATCGAGTGTCAGCTGCTGCAGGCGATGGTCGGCAAAGGCCAAGGTCTCCCCCAGCAAATCGAGGGCCAGGCGCGGCTGTTCAAGCGAGCCGCCGGTACGGAAACTTCCCCTCAGGCTGCCACTCAACTCATCATGCAACGTTTCCAGCTGGATGAGCGAAATATCGCCGCTCACATCCATGCGACTGCGCGAAAGCGTGCCATTGGCGGTCATGCGATTTTCGCCCTGGCGGAAATCAAACTGCTGTATCTGCCATTGCATGTCGCTGTCACCGGCGATCCGGGCACGCAACGACAGTGGCAGCTCTTGCAGCTCACCATCAATCGCCAGTTGCGGTACGCTCACTTGCCAGCCTGCCGCCGACTGCGCAAAGCTTGCCTCGATTTCACCACTCAACCGCCCTGCCATTGCATCGGTGAAGCGGCCAGGATCGACGTCATCCAGGAGCACCCTGGCCTCCACCAACAGGTCTTCATGCCAGCTGACTTGCCCACGGCTCTCCACCGTAGCGTCACCCTGATTCAGCGAGAGAGGTATCCAGGCGAAGTGTTGAAGATCACCATTGCCGGTCAAGGTAACACCGGTCAGCGGAACCACCGGCCCTTCCACCTGCATGGCAAGCGCAGTGTGGTACGCCGCAAGGTTGCCTGACGCCTCAAGCTTGAGGTCTTCGATCACATAGGGTTCGCTGGGCTCGACATCTTCCGCGGCATGCTCCACCGCCCTGGGTAACGGCCATTGCATCAACGGGCTTTCAAGATCGGCACTAAACGGCAGCAACGGGTCCAGTACATCAGCTTGCGCTGACAGCTGCGCCTCAACCGGGCCTGTCGCCGTCAACTCAGCCGTGAGATCTGCCAGGCTGCCGGCAAGCTGCAGATCAAGTCGCTGACCGGCCAGCTCCGGCATCAGTTCCGGCAGCCATAGCGCAAGCTGAAGATTCGCTGTCAGCGGGTAGTCGTCGCGCAGGCTCACCCGGGCAGAGAGTTGCAGGTCGGCATCCAGGCTGGCGACTTCCAGGGCAACGATTTCGACGTCCTGACCGGAGGCTTCCAGGGCAAGCGTCAAGCGACGTAGCGAGTAATCCACCGGCCCGCTCAAGGCAATGCCGTTCAGTTCGATATGGGGTGCCGAGACCGCCAATGGCAGCGTGATGTCGGGCAACGCAATACGCTCACGCTGCTCAAGGGGGACTGCCGGTGGAACATCAACAAAAGGCGCTTGAACAGCCAGCACAGCCTCCAGTGCGTCCTGGCTCACCGCAGTACCTTCGGCGGCCTCGCTCAAGGCCAAAGTCTCCGCCCCGGGAGGTAGCGCTATCTGGAGCTGCGTCAGATGGGTCGGCTGTAGCCGCAACAGGCCCCCTTCGGCCTGCAGCGCCGTGGAGAACGTCTGCCACTCAATTCGGGTACCGTCCGCCAGGGCGATCTGGATATCGTCAAGCGTAAGCGCACGGATCTCCAGCGGAAGCGGCAAAGTGATCTGAGCCATGGGCTCATCAGGCCCTGCCAGCTCCTCCGGCTCGGCAGCATCACTCGGGTGCAATATTATCTGTCCGTCTTGCACGGCCAGGTTGTCAATGCACAAGCGCCCCTTCAGCAAGCAATCGGTAGCCCAGGCCAG